>CALFNJ010000219.1 GCA_937902865.1 uncultured Opitutaceae bacterium | reverse complement strand
AGCTGCTGGCCCCACGCGCCCCAAGGCTCCATCATCTGGTCGGTCATCGTCGAGTCGCCGACGAGGTACACGGTGGTGTGCTCGGCGGCCGGGGAGATTTCGACCGCCTGCAGTGCCGGATGGGCGTCGCTGAAGGCGAGGGTGAGACGCTCGTCCCAGTCGAGCTCGAGAAACGGATGAATCGTGCTGTTGTCCTTCTCGTCCCACTGCACGTAGAGGATCGGCTCCTTCTCGCGCGACTTCAGCGCGACGCGACCACCGCCGGGAATCTCGGGCACGCGCACGTGCGCGAGAAAGGTGAACTTCCGGCTCTGGCCGGCGGGAACGTGCACCGCCTCGAGCATGAGGCGGCGGGTTTCTGTCTTCACCGTCGCGACGGTCTCCGCCGTGGCATCGCCGAGGGTGACATCAACGCGCCACGCGCCCGGCGGGAGCTTGGCGGAAAACAGAAACGGCCGGCCGTTGTCGCCGATCGTGAAGCCGGCCGCGAGCGGGTCCGCGCTGCCGCCGTCACGCGTGACAACGCTGACCTTCGAGCCGAGGTCGAAGCCGTAGCCGCGGTTCACGTTGTAGGCTTCCTCCGGTTTGACCTGCGTGAAGCCCGGGATTGGCTTGGGGCCAAAGGAAAAACGGAGGTCGCTTTTTTCCTGCGCGGCCAGCGACGAGAACAGGAGCGGCAGGACGCAGGCGAGCGCCGAGACGGCGCGAAGGGAAGACGAGAACGAGAACGGGAACGAGAGCGGGGGCTTCATGGAAAATGAACAGGGGAGCCGCAGTGAAGACGCGGGCCGGCAAGGGCTTCAAGGCCCATTCTCCGTGATGAAACCCAAACGCCTTGTTATCTGGAACTCAGGAAATCAGGAATCGGAGCGGGAGCCGGCGGAGAGATAAATTCAGAGACCAGGAAGCCAGGAATGGTTCATGGTTTCCTGGCTTCTGAATTCGATGGATCGGCCCGAAATCCGGACCTTCGCGTCTTCGCGACTTTGCGCTTAAAAGATCGGGATTCTTTGGGATTTCTTCAGATCGAGTAGGGCGGGTCTGAGACCCGCCCTACAAAACGTTGAGGTGCGGGGGATGCTTTCAGGGAAAGGGGCGTCTAGGGTAGTTTTCCGATATGGAGCGGCTTGTCAGAGTCGAGGCGGCGTGAAAAATCGCCCGAAAATTTATCCTATCTATGATGAGCATGGGAGCGAAAGATCCGCAGGCCGAGGTCGAGGAGCTGAAGCGCCTGCAACGGGCGCAGGCTCGTCTCGTGACGGCGGTGCAGGAGCTGTCGCTGGTGCGCACGCTGCCGTCGGTGCAGGAAATTGTCCGGCGCACGGCCCGTGCGATCGCCGGCGCGGACGGCGCGACCTTCGTGCTGCGGGACGGCGACAAATGTCACTATGCGGACGAGGATGCGATCAGCCCGCTGTGGAAAGGGCAGCGTTTCCCGATGTCCGCCTGCATCAGCGGCTGGGCGATGCTGAACAGCCAGGCAGCCGTCATCCCCGATATTTATCAGGATCCGCGGATTCCGGCGGAGGCCTACCGGCCGACTTTCGTCAAAAGCCTCGTCATGGTTCCGATTCGCCTGAAGTCGCCCATCGGGGCGATCGGCGTCTATTGGGCGCGGGAGCGGCAGGCGACGGAGGCCGAAGTCGAGCTGATCCAGGCGCTGGCGAACACCACGTCGGTCGCGATGGAGAACATCGAAGTCTACAGCGACCTCGAGCGGCGCGTGGAGCTGCGGACCCAGCAGCTGGAGGCGCTGAACAAGGAGCTGGAGTCCTTCTCCTATTCCGTGTCCCACGACCTGCGCGCCCCGCTGCGGGCGATCACCGGCTTCGGCGAGCTGCTCGGTCGCGAGCTCCAGGAGCGGAACACCGAAAAAGGCACGCGTTTCCTCGGCACCATCCAGGACAACGCGAAGAAGATGGGCCAGCTGATCGAGGATCTGCTCCGCCTCTCGCGGCTCGCGCGCCAGGAAGTGCGCCGGACCGAGATCGATCTGGCCAACCTCGCCCGCGAGATCGCCGCGCGCTACAGGACGGAGGATCCGAAGCGGAACGTGGAACTCGTGATCCCCGAACATCTGATGGTCCGCTGCGACGCCGGCCTCATGGCGGTAGTGATGGAGAATCTGATGTCCAACGCCTGGAAATACACCTCGAAGACGGACGGCGCCCGGATCGAGGTCGGCACGCAGGAGAAGGAAGGCGTGACCGCGTTTTTCGTGAAGGACAACGGCGCCGGCTTCGAGATGCGCTACGCCGAAAAACTCTTCAGCCCGTTCCAGCGGATGCACACGGAGCAGGAATTTCCGGGCACCGGCGTCGGCCTCGCGACCGTGCAGCGCATCATCCACCGCCACGGCGGACGCATCTGGGCCGACGCCGAGGTCGGCCGCGGCGCGACGTTTTCCTTCACCTGCTGAAGCGCGGCCTGGGTCGAGGGGCCGGGAAGAGATCCGGTTTAATTCGGAAGCCAAGAAGCCAGGAAAAGATTCCTGCCGCTCCGGCTCGGGTTCTTGGCTTCCTGGCTTCCGAATTAATTAAACCCGTTCGCGCCCGCGCATCGTTCCTACTTTTTCTGCGGCCCGCGGAACGCCTGCCGCTTCAGCGGATAGGCATCGAGTTCCGCGGTGTGGGCCAGGCAGAATTCGCGGCCTTGGGCCGTGAGCGACACCATGCCCGTGCCGGCGTTGATGGCGACCAAGTCGCTCCGTTCGAGTCCGGCGGCCGCATCCTTGAATGCGGCCAGATTGGGGTTGCCGGGTCCCGGCTGGTAGGCCCACGGCTGCCGGGGCGAGAGCTTCTGATGCTCCCAGAGGGTCTTCAGGATGTCCTTCTGCGACCCGAGCAGCGCGCCGAATTCGCCGGAGACCGGGACTTGATCCGCCACGTCGCCGGGCGCCGGAGCGTTACGGAAAATCGCCGCCTTGGCGGGATACGCATCGATTTCGGCGGAGATCGCGACGCAATAGGTCGCTCCCTGCGGCGTGAGGACAACAATGCCCATCCGGGGCATGGTTTGGACCCAGCCGCGGGTCGCGAGATTGGCCACCGCCATTTCGAAGGCCATGAGATCGGGTGAATTTTCCCCGGGCCGGAAACCCCAGTGCAGGGGAGGACGATCGGGGGAAACCTTCTGATGCTCCCAGAGCTTTTTCAGGATGTCCTGCTGCATCTCGGAAAGGCGGGAGAAACTATCGGCAGCCGACACGGATGCGGTGGTCGCGACCACCGGCGCGAATGCGCTGTCCGGCACGGTAACGACGGCTTCGACCGGTGAGGACGCTGCGGCTGGCGCAGCCTGCCCGCCATCCGCTTGGATCGGCGCGCTGTCGCTCTCGCCGGCCTGAGAGGGCACTCGGTCGTGAAGCTGCTGGACCGCGAGGCCGACGCCGAGCGCGGCCACCGCGCCGCCGGCGACAAGTTTCCACAGTCCGACGGTCGCGGTCGTGGCGGCGCCCGTCAGGGTGAACGCGCTGGCGGCGACCCGGGTGGCAAGGCCGGCGGGAGCGGCGAGACCCGACTGGGTGGCGAAGGCGACGCCGAGCGCCGCGGCGGTGGAGACGATGCCGCGCTGGGCGAGCAGGGCGCGCAATTTTTCCAAGGCGCGATCGGCCCGCATGCGAGCCGCGTCTGCGCTGAGCGAAAAATGCGCGCCGATGTCCGCAAAGGGCTGGTTTTCGAAAAAGCGCAGCAGCAGCACCGCGCGCTCGGACTCGTTCAACTCGTCGAGCGCCTCGTCGATGACCGGCCGCAGCTGGTTCCAGTCGGGTTCGGTGGTGGGGGATTCCTCATGCATCAGGTGATGGGCTTTCTCTTCCCGGGTGCGCCGGCGCCGTTCCGCGCGCACGGCCTGGGCGGCGGCGAAGCGCGTGCTGGTGTGGAGCCAGCCGGCGAGCGCCGCGCGGTTTTTCAGGGCCGGGGCCTTGCGGGCGAGGTCGGAGAAGACGCTTTGCGTGACATCGTCGGCGAGGTGGGCGTCGCCGCCGACGCGGCGCAGCGCGGCGAAATAAACGAGATTGATGTGCCGGCGGACGAGCTCGGTGAACGCCGCCTCCGAGCGTTCCGCGACATAGCGATGCAACAGCTGGGCCTCTTCCGTCATGGCGGCGTTTCCCGCGGGTGCCGTGGGGTCATGCTCACAGGAGCGGATTGCCGTCGTTGTCCGTGATTTTGTCGATCTGGATCGGGTCGCCCGGGTTGGGTCGCTCCCAGGAGATCTTGAGGACCTCCGTGTGGAATTCGCCCACCACCTGAAACGTGAACGTTCCGCCGGAGTTGCGGGTGCTGTTCACGGAAATCAAGGAGGCCGATTTCAACGCAAGCTCCCTGACCGGCCCGACCCGGGCGATGACGGCCGGGGCGTTCGCGAGGAAGTGCCGCGCATATCCCCGCTCTTCGAGATCCTCGATGCCGTTGGGATTGGCATCGAATTTCTGCTGCTGCTCCGGCGTGAGCAGGGCGCGGATCTGGGCCGCGGCCGCCTGGCGGATGGCGCGGCCCTTCGTCGGCAGCTCCTCCGGCGTGAGCGGCTGCAGGTCGGCCGATTCCTGGATATAGATGGCGGCCACCTGCCTGATCTGCTCGTCGTTCAGGTTCACGACCGCGTCGAGCCGGATGCCGAGGTTCGCTGGATTCACCTTCTGGTTGCCGCCGCGGTTTTGCGGAGTGGCGTCATATTCCTGCTGCTGCTCGGGCGTGAGGAGGGCGCGGATCGAAGCTCGCGTTCCCTGCCGGATCGGAGCGCCTTTTTCCGGCCGATCGGCGGCCGGGATGTCCATCAGCGCCTCGATCTGATCGGTGAAAATCTGCAGCACGTCGGCCCTCTGCCTGTCCGTGAGCTGGACGATCGTGTCCAGGCGGGCGACCTCGTTCGCGGGAGACATCAGGGTGAGACCGCCGCCCTGCGCCTGGGGCGTGAGGTCGTAGACTTTCCGCTGCACGGGACCGAGCAGGGCGCGGATGCTGTCCTGCGCTCCTTGCCTGACTTCCGTGCCTTTCAGCGGACGCTCTTCGGGACTGATGGCATTCAGCTTCGCGGCCTCCTGGCCAAAAATGTCCTCGGCCTGGGCGCGTTGCCCGGCGCTGAGGTGGACCAGATTATCCAGGCGGCTGAGCATCATCTGAGGGTTGATGCCGCCTTGGGCGCGGCCGGTCAGGGGCAGTAATGCCAAAGCGGCGGCGAGGGCGCCGGCGCACAGCGAACGAGGGGTCGCATTCATGGGAAGCAGGAGGGGGATTGCGGGAGAGACGCCCCGGACGGGCGGCGGTATCGTGTGCCGTCTGTGGCGGGATTCCTCCTAGCAGCCACCGATCGCGAAACCGAACGCGACCGGGAGGTCGCGTCCCCATGGAGGAAGTCGGCGACGGGCGGTCAGCCCATGAGCCCGGCGCTCGCGAACCACGCCCAGGCCGCGAGCAACGGCCAGCCCATCCAGCGGGGCAGGCCGCCGGCGGCGACGGCCACCAGATGCACCACGGCGGCGGCGCCGAGAATGGCGAGGCTGAGGTCGAAGAATTTTGGCACGGCGAGCGGCTGCATGAACGCGCTCAGGCCGAGACAGAGGGGGATGCAGATGTGGCCGTCCCCGACCTGGGAGGCATAGACGATGTCCGCGCGGCGGCGGATCGCGTAGTAGAAGGCGATCAGCGCGTTCGGCAGCACCATGAGCCCGCCGCTGAGCCAGCCGAGATGCTTGGCGCTGATGAAGCCGCCGTCCGGCTGCGCCGAGAGCCACGACACGAGCCAGTCAGTGCTCACGTAGAGGCCGTAGGCGCCGATGAGCACGACGAGCATGTCGACGTAGAACATCGGACTGAAGGAGTGCCGCTGGCGGATGTTGTGCTTGAGGACGTCGAAGACCTGGAAGCACTGCCAGAAGAAGAACGCCGACATCAGCACGAGCCCGTCGTTGCGATCGATCGTGCCGTCGCGGCCCAGCATCCAGGTCACGCCCGTGAAGAAGAGCACCGCGGCGAGCGTCAGGAGCAGCGAGAGCCGGTTCAGGCGCTGGATGGTCTCGGCAGCGCTGGCCTTCGCTTTTTTCCCGGCGCTCTGCTTCGCGCCGCGGCCTTTTCCAGCCTTGCTCTCCGCACTCAGGCTGAGGCCGGCCACGACGGCGGGGAGGCCGAGCACGAGCGTGAGGTTGGTGACGTTGTTGACGAGGCAGTTGGTGAGCACCTCCTGCACGGGGCCGTGGCGGGCGAAGATGATGCCGACGAAAAACAGGTTCCCGAGTCCGGAGCAGTACGGCATGACCAGCGTGCCCAGGGCCGTGCCCTCGAGTCCGTGGTCGAGCAGCGCCTCGAGGCGCCAGATCATCAGCAGCGAGGCGGCGAGAAAGAGCGCCAGGTAGGTCCAGACGCTCGTGACGCCCAGGGCGTCGATGACGTCGCCGAGCGGGTTCACAGCGGGCCGGACCCCGCGAACGCCAGCCGATGACGGCCGCCCGCCTGGTCGAGTCGCAGCCGGGCGCCGAAAGTGCGGGACAGGTTCTCCGAGGTGAGCACGTCGCGGCGCCGGCCGGCGGCAATCGCGCGGCCGCCGCGCAGCAGCAGGACGTGGGAGAAGCCCGGCACGATTTCCTCGACGTGGTGCGTGACCAGCACCAGCGCCGGCGCGTGGGGGTGGCGCGCGAGCTGGCGGAGGAAGCGGAGGAATTTTTCGCGCGCGACCGGATCGAGACCGGCGCACGGCTCGTCGAGGATCAGCAACTCGGGCCGGGACATGAGAGCGCGCGCGATCAGCACGCGCTGGCGTTCGCCCTGGGAAAGATAGGCCCACTCACGCTCGGCGATGCGGCTGAGACCGACGAAGCGAAGCTGCCGCGCCGCCGCCAGCCGATCGGCGCGCGTCACGCGGTGCCAGAGATCGAGTTGCGCGAACTTGCCGCTGACGACCGTGTCGCGCGCCGGCTCCGCGGGTGGAATGGCGGCGGTGAACGCGCTCGTGACCACGCCGATCTTCAGGCGCAGCTCGCGCCAGTCGCTCTCGCCGTAATGCCGGCCCAGCACCGTGATCTCGCCCGCGGTGGGAGAGAGGAAGCCGGTGAGCGACTTGAGCAGGGACGTCTTGCCGGAGCCGTTGGCCCCGAGAATCACCCAGTGCTCGCCGGGCTGCACCCGCCAGTTCACCCCGCGCAGGATCGCAGTCTTGCCGCGGGTCACCTGGAGATTCGTCACGTCGAGAATGGGCGTCATCGGCGGGCGATCATGGGGAGCGGAGGAAAGTTAGAAAGAAGGAAGAAGGACGAGGGAGGATGAGGGGGAGGAGACGGGGAGGGTGTTATCTGGAACTCAGGAAATCAGGAACGAGCGGGAGCATGGATCTGGGGTGGTGGGTTTCTGTTCCCGAGAGGCCGAGGCGGGCAGGTAGGGACGGGCGGCCCGCCCGTCCGGGTTCGTTTTTGGTCTCAACGGGCATTTCAGCGGTTTCACCGGGATTTTCCCTCAGTACGTCCCGTGCCAACGAATCACGGAAACCACTGGGGAGGCCGGGTTCCCGGCGGGGGCGGACTTTTTCGGAAACAATGCGTTCGGCGTCGCTACCATG
>CALFNJ010000218.1 GCA_937902865.1 uncultured Opitutaceae bacterium | reverse complement strand
ACAAGCAGCGGCTGATCGAGGAGTCCCTCGCCGCGCTGGAAAAATATATTCCCGGCGTCCGCGCGAAGATCGACTGGATGGAGGCCGCCACGCCCCGTACCGTCGAGCGTTACACGACGCATTTCGGCGGCACGTCGTTCGGCACGAAGTTCGAGGGACTCAAGGTCTCGATGGACCTGTCGGAGAAGCTCCCCGGCCTTTACCACGCCGGCTCCGTCGGCATCATCATGTCCGGCTGGCTCGGCACCATCAATTACGGCGTCATCACCGCCAACAAAATCGACAAGTTTCTCTTCGCGCACAAAGCTCCGTCCACCTCCAGCCCCGTCACCGCATGAGCGTCGACCCTCTCATCCTCCAACTGATCCCGCACCGCCCGCCGTTCCTCTTCGTCGACGAGATCGTCTCGGAGTCGCCCGACGGCCTCGTCGCGCGCCGGACCTGGCGGGCCGAGGAGGCGTTCTACAAGGGGCACTACCCGGGCGCGCCGATCACGCCGGGCGTGCTGCTGTGCGAGTCCGTGTTTCAGACCGCCGCGCTCTTCATCGCCAAGCAGGCCATGGCCGCCGGCGGCAAACCGGGCGAGGGCGTGCCGCTGCTCGCCAAGATCAGCGACGTGCGCTTCCGCAGTCCGGTCTATCCGGGCGATGTCGTCACGATGGAGGTGAAGAAAAAGGACGCCCTTGGCGGCTTCATCATGATGAGCGGCGCGGTCAAGAACGGCGACAAGCGCGTGCTCACCGTCGACTTCTCCGTCGCCTGGAAGGCCCCCGAAGGCCAGCCCACGGCATGATGGCAGAAGGTAGGGCGAACCGTCCCGGTGAGCCGTCGGCGCATTTCGAGGACCAGCCCGAACGGAAACCACTCCCTCACGGAGTCCCCGGATGGGTGAATCCTAATTCACTCTTCTTCATCACCGTCTGTGCAGCGACACGAGAGGGGCAACCGCTATTGGCCGCTGACCGCGGAAAGCATTTGCTCGCCAGTGTCAGTCATCTCCACGAAAGCAGAGCGTGGTTTGCCCGCCTTTTTCTTGTGATGCCCGATCATGTTCACGGCATTTTTGCTTTTCCTCCCGACACAACGGTCGGCAAGCGTATCGCTGCATGGAAAAGCTTCACCGCAAAAACCTTTAACATCGAATGGCAGGATCGATTCTTTGATCATCGCATTCGATCCCAGGAATCCGTGAACGAAAAATGCAGCTATATCCGGATGAATCCCGTGCGCGCGGGTTTGGGGGCGCGAGCGGAGGATTGGAGCGTCGTCTTTGAGCCGTCCGTTGATCCCGGCTCGGCGGGGACGCCTCGCCCGACCTCTATTTCCCCGAGCGCCACATGACCGATTTCCTCCAGCTCTCCGGCAAGA
>CALFNJ010000217.1 GCA_937902865.1 uncultured Opitutaceae bacterium | reverse complement strand
CGGAGCTCGGCGGCGAAGCCGGTGAAGACGCCGACGCAGGCCGTGAGGGTTGCGGGGTTGAACAGCGCGAGCAGGAAGGTCGAGAGGAACAGTTTGGGGAGATGCGCGTGGGAGAGCTGCGCCATCCTGGGTGAGCCATTCTCCGGCGGCGCGGGCCGGGCGCGCAGCGTGGCGATGCCCATCAGCAGGAGAAAGATCCCGCCGATGAGCTGGAAGGCGACGGTATGCAGCGCGACGAAGGTGGTGACGGCGGCCAGGCCGAAGGCGGCGCCGATCCCGAACAAGCCGTCCGCGAAAGCGGCGCCGAGACCGGTGAGAAAGCCTGCCAGCCGCCCGTCCGCCATGGAGCGGCGAATGCAAAGCAGCCCCACCGGCCCGACGGGGGCCGCCAGCGCGAAGCCGATGAGAAAACCTTGGAGAAAGTGGATCATGCAGACCGCAAGCGGCGAAGCGCCGCGGTCACAGCAAGGCATGAAATGCTCCAAAGAAAATCGGAATCGGCGCCGAGACGCCGCGATCCGGCGATTTAACGGAAATCGATCGGAAGAAGATCAAACCGTTAAGCGCAAAGCCGCAAAGGCGCAAAGAGTGCAGATCTCGGATCGGAACTTTGCGCTCTTCGCGACTTTGCGCTAAAAACGGATCGGAGGCTCGTCGACTCGGTCAGATAAAAAAACGCCGGGGAAAAATCCCCGGCGTTGGAAGGAGCGATCGAGCGGGTCGGAGACCCGCTCTACTGGGCGGCGCGGCTTACTTCGCGTCGACGTAGCGGCTGATGCCGCTGACCTCGTAGGTTTCTTCGCCGCCGCCGAGCTTCACCTTGACGTTGTCGCCGACCTTGCGGCTGAGGAGTGCGAGGCCGAGCGGGGTCTTGTACGAGATGATGCCGGCCTCGGGATCGCTGTCCCAGGCGCCGAGGACGGTGTAACGGGTGGTCTTGCCGCTCTTGGTGTCCTTGACCTCGACGATGGTGCCGACGCTGACCTGATCGGTCGTGGCTTCCTTGAAGTCGCTGACGCGAGCGCGGCCGAGCTCCTTTTCGAGCTGGGACTTCTGGGCCATGAGGACCTGCTGGTCCTGCTTGGCCATCTTGTACTCGGAGTTTTCCTTGAGATCGCCGTGCTCGCGCGCGGTGGCGATGGCCTTGGAGTTCTCGGGAATCTTCTTGGAGACGATCGTCTCGTACTCGGCGCGTTTGCGCTCGAAGCTCTCGCGGGAGACGAGCAGCTGCTCCTCCTTGCTGTCGGCGGCCTCGGCGACGAGGGACTGGATGCCGGGGAAAATCTTGATGAAGCGGGCGAGGAGGGACTTCTTCGTCAGCTCCTCGAAGCCCTGGTTGAGCATCAGCGTGTTCGCGAGATCGCGGGCCGTCTCGGGATCGGCGGTGGAGAGCAGATCGGAGATGAGGTCGGTGTCCTCGCTGAGGATGTCACCGAGCGGAATGCGGCGCGCGCTGGACGCCTGGAGCGCCTCGTAGTCGATGGCGAAGAAGATGGCGCTCAGCAGACGCGGCGTGATGAGGTCGTTGAGCAGCTTGGCGAATTTCTTCGAGTGGCGGTTCTTGACCACCCAGAGGAGGACCGGCGCGCGGAGGTTCTGCTCGGTCTGCCAGCGCTTGAGGGTGGCGGCGAGCTCGTCGGCGTGACCGTTCTCCACGAGGAAATTGATGCACTCGGTGGTGAACTTGCCCTGGCTGCTCTTGAGCAGGTTGAAGGCGATGTCGCGGTACTCGATCGGATGCGTCTCCTTGACCAGCTCGAGGAAGCGGCTCTGGAACTGCACCGGAATCTTTTCCGCGATGGCGGGCAGATCGCGGATGTTGGCGATCAGCTGGGCCTGGGCCGGCTCGAAGGCGGTTTCGCTGCCGAGCAGCTTGGCGAGGTCATCGCGGACGGCGGCGCCGTAGAGGCGCTCGGAAGCGTCGAGCTGGTTGCTGTCCTTCACCGCATCGGCCAGGCCGGTGAGGATGGTGGACAGGTCGGCCTTGAGGTTCTTCTTGTCCGCGGAGTCGAGCAGCTCCTCGGCGAGGAGAATGCGGCGACGGGCGGAGCGGGTGCTGTTGAACTGGTCGAGGATCTCATCCTGCGCTGAGACCGGCACGTCGCGGAGGACGTAGAGCTCGGTCTTCTTTTCCGGGACGGAGATGCGCGGGTCCTTGCCGATGGCCTTCTTCGCGGCGGACCACCATTTCTTGAACTTCTCCTCGCCGACGACCTGGGCGAGCGTGATCTCGAGATCGATGGCGGTGGTCGCGTGATTGGCGTGGGCCTGGAGGGCCTCGATGACGAGCTGCACCGGATCCTCGGCGATCAGCTCGGCGATCCGCTTTGAATCGGTCTCCTTGCGAACGAGCAGGTGCTTTTCCGGCAGCACCTCCATCGTGGTGAGACAGAACGCCGGGTCCATCGGATGGCCCTTCTTGCCCTTGAAATCGATGATGAGCTTCTGCGACGCCTCGTCGTAGCTCTTGATGTGGCCGAATCCCCAGCTCCGATGCACCACGTAGCTGCCGGGTTCCATCGCCTCGAGCTTGGCTTTGGCCGCCTTGAGGGACGGGTTTTTGGCGATGAGCGCGGAAACAGCTTCGGAATTCATGGTTGCGTGTGTGAGGGCCTGAACCGGAGAGTTGAGCGGACAATGACTCGGCTTGTCAAACAGTGGTTGACCCCCCGGTGCGATGCTTGATCCGGGCTTATCCAAATCTCCGTCGGCGAACCGCTTCGGCGGCGCCTGGGCGGCGGCGGCGCGACTCGTCTCGCGGTGGCTGGACCGCCACCAGCGGGTGGACGAACTTTTCGAGGCGCTGCCGCCCGGTATGATCGGAGCCGACCGGGCGCGGTGCCAGCATCTGGTGTTTGGCGTGGTGCGCCATTTCGGACGCCTGGACGCCGAATTGAAGCGGCTGGTGGCCCATCCGCCGCGGTTCGAAACGCGCGCGGTGCTGCTGCTGGCCGGCTTCGAGCTGATCGAGGCCCAGGCGCGGGGCAATCCGGACGGCGCTGGCGAAGACAAGGAGAAGGACAAGGCCGGCGGCGAGGGCCTGACCGCCAAGATCGTGCATCATGCCGTCGAGCAGGCGAAAACCCTGGCGAGCCCGGCGGAGGCCCGCCTGGTCAACGCCGTCGTGCGGAAGCTCGCGGTCGCGCTGGTGAAATCGCCGCCTCCAAAGCTGGCCGACGCCGCGGTGCTGGCGGAATATTTTTCCCATCCCGAATGGCTGGTGCGCCGCTGGCTGACACAGGCCGGAGCGGACGCGACGCGCCGTCTGCTGGAATGGAACCAGCAGCCGGCGACGGTTTATGCCCGTTGGCGGGGACCGGAGGGATCGGCTCCCCCCGACTGGTTCAAGCCGACGCCCTGGCCCGGATTCTCCGAAGTCCCCTCGGGCCGCTGGCCGGAAGTCGAACAGCTGCTCAAGGAGGGTAAGATCTATCTGCAGGATCCGGCCACGCGTCTCGCCGTCGACCTGCTGGCGCCGCAGGCCGGGGAAACGGTGCTCGACGTCTGCGCGGCACCGGGCGGCAAGAGCCTGCTGATCGCCGACGCGCTGCTGCGCGCGGGCGGAGCGGGCACGGGTCGGGTCGTGGCGTTGGACCTGCCCGGCCCGCGGATCGAGCGGCTGAAGCAGAATCTCTCCCGCGCGACTGGCGTCGACGTGGCCCTGGTGCAGGGCGACCTGCTCAGCGGTGAATTCCGGCTGTTCGACGATCACCGACTGCCCACGGAGTATTCCGCGGTGCTGCTGGACGTGCCGTGCTCGAACACGGGTGTGATGCGTCATCGCGTGGACGTGAAATGGCGGCTGCAGGAGCGCGACTTCGCCCAGCACGCGCGCCAGCAGCTGAGCCTCCTCCACGCCGCGGCACGCCTGGTGGCTCCGGGCGGACGGCTGGTCTATTCGACCTGCAGCGTCGATCCGGAGGAAAACGCGCAGGTCTTGAAAAACTTTTTCGATAGCCGCGCCGGCGGTCCCTTCAAGCTCGAGACCAGCCTCACGAGCCTGCCGTGGGAAAGCGGCCACGACGGGGCCGGCGCGTTCATGCTGCGCCGGCAGTGATTGCCCACGGAACACACGGATGACACGGAAATCGGAATTCTAATTCCGTGTGTTCGGTGTGTTCCGTGGGCTCTCCGGCTCCCGAGGAGGCGCTTAAGGCACGAGGTCGAAGACTGACAGGGTCGTGTTTTTCTCGGTGGTGCCGTTGAGGAACGTGAAGGTGATGCTGCGCGCAGAGGCGACGAGCTGCTCGAAGCGGCGGAGGTCCCATTGGGCGACGGGTTCGCCATTGATCCGCGTGACGAGATCGCCGGGCTGGACTTGCGCCAGGTTGGCTGGTGAGCCGGGCACGATGCCGACCACGCGCCAGTAGGCGGCCGTCTTGCTGAAGCTCAGCCCGACACTCCGGTGCGGCTCGAACTCGATCGGCGTCGTGGCCTCGCGATAGAAAGTCACCTGGCCGCGCTCCTGGTCGAAAGTCACGGTGAAGTTTTTCAGCACCTCGCCGCCAATCGACGAGAGCTCGTCGGTGACATCGACCGTCGGCCGCGGCAGGGTGTAGTCGCCGATCGCGAGGGTATCGGTGAGCCGACCGACGAGGGATGGATGATCGCCGCTCAGCGTGCTGACGATCGGGCCCGGCCGGGGACCGTTGGCGAATGAAGGCTGCAGGCCGATGGGATTCAGACTGAGGGCGGACGTGCTGCCGGAATCGATCAAGGCGATGAACGTGGTGGCGCCGAGCTGGATGGGAATCAGCGGCGTCTTGCTCGAGTTGTTGAAGAGGATCGTCGAGCCGGGCAGTTGCGGCGCGGGCATGGTGGGGGTGAGCACGACGCGGGAGCGCGGGTAGTCGAGGGTGAGGAGCGTCTCGCGGAAAAGAGGGAAGCCGAGAATACCGTCGATCTTCACGCCGAAGTGATCGGAGAGCTGGGCGCAGTCATAGATGAGCACGGGGACATCATCGAAGCGGGCGTCCCCGAGCTCGATGCGCCGAAGCGTCGTGGCCGCGAGCAGGACGGTGCCGCCGTCGGCGGAGCGGACGTGGACCTGCGGCGCGTTGAACGGCGGCGGCTCGTTCTTCAGGGCGTAGCGCTTGGCAAGGTCGGGCGACACCAGCGTGACGGACGAATTGGTGTCGATCAGGAAGCGGTACGGGCCGGTGCGGTCCCACTTCACCTCGACGATCAGGCAGTCGCCGAGATTCTGCGCCGGCAGGACGACCAGCGGGGAGCCGAACGCGGTCCGGCCGGGGCGGGGCGCCTCGCGACGTGACGAGACGCAGGCGGTGAGAAGGAAAAAGGAGGAAACAAGAATTAAGCAAAAGGCCGAACGGCGGGCCGCCGAACGAAGCCCTTCTTCCTTCTTACCTCTGCCTGCTGCCTTCATTTCGCTGGTCTGGGCAGCGTGGCGGCGAGCACGAGCGAGGCGGCACACGCGACCGCGCCGGCGACGAACACGCTGGCGGAGCCGTAGCGCCAGAAGACGATGCCGGCGAGGATCGGCGTGAAGGCGCGCGTGAGTGAGCCGAGCGAGCGGAAGATTCCCAGCACGCGGCCCTGCTCGGCGGTGCTGGCGTAAAGCGAGATCAGGCCGGTGGTGGCCGGATTGACGAGGCCCGAGCCGAACGCCAGCGAGGCGAGTCCGACGTAGAGCATCCAGGGATGAACCGCGTAGCCGATGAGCAGCAGGCCGCCGGCGGTGAACACCAGGCCGGAGCGCAGGATTTTGATCTCCTCTGCAACCTTGAGCAGTTTTCGGACGATGTAACCCTGGGTCACGATCGCGCACAGACCCATGAAACCGAGCAGCATGCCGTTCTGGCGGGAGTCATAGCCAAAGCGCTTGAACGCGAGGAACGTCAGGGTCGATTCCATGCCGACGAAGGCGACGGAGTAGATGAACGCGACGAGATTGGCGCGGCGGACGGCGGGATTTTCCAGGCCGAGGATCGCCTTGATCGGATTGCGCAGCCGCGGCTCGCGGGCCTCCGAGCGGACGGCGGGCGTGAGGGTTTCGTGGAAGCGCGCCGAGATCCAGATGAGGTTGATGACGCAGAAGGCGAGGGCGACCAGGGCCGGGACGGAGAAAGGATTGATGCCGAAGCGGGCGAGCGACGGATGACGCTCGAGCAGATTGAAGTGGACCGTGATCGCGCCGAGCGTCGGGCCGGTGATCAGGCCGAGGCCGAACGCGGCGCCGACCAGGCCCATCGCCTTGGAGCGCTCCTGCCGGGTGGTGACATCGGCGACGGCGGCGGTCGCGACGGACAGGTTGCCGCTGAAGGCGCCGCTGACGATACGCGAGACGAGGAACAGCCAGAATGATCCGCTGCAGACCCACAGCAGGTAGCTGAAGCCCGTGCCCGCCACCGTGACGAGCAGCACCCCGCGGCGGCCGCGGCGGTCGCTGAGCGCGCCCCAGAAAGGAGCGAACACGAACTGAAGAACGGAAAAGACCGAGGCGATCACGCCGCCGAACAGGACCGGCGCGTAGTTCTCGATCCCGAAGCTGTGGGAGAGCGCATCCGTGTGGGCGAGCAGCCAGCCCAGCGCGCCGGTGTGGCCCTCCAGCTTCAGGTAGTAATCGAGCAGGTCGGGGCCGAAGGGGAACCCGATCGAGAACCCGATCAAATCGATATAGAGCGTGAGGAAGATCACCCCGAGCGAGAGCGGGCGTGCGGGAGGCGGAGAATCGACGGTGGTGGGCACGGGAAGCGGAAAGAGAAAACCGGAAGCGGGGAGACGCCAAGGAACAAAAGGCGGCGGATCGCCGCCTTTGATTGCGGAATGCGGATTGCGGAGTGCGGAATGTCCGGAGGAAGACGTGAAAGACAGAATGAAGAGACAGCGGAAATCAGCGGTGCTGGCTTGCCGCCCAAGAAACGTTCCCTGGCGTCCGGCTCATCGCGATTTCGCCGGCCGCTTAATTCCGCCTTCTTGCTTCTTCCTTTCCGGAATTCCGCATCCCGCAATCCGCATTCCGCAATCGAATGAATCAGCCGATCTTGTCGTTGAAGATCTCCCGCATCTTGGCGATGAGGCTGCCGACCGTGAACGGCTTCTGGAGGAAGCCGGTGGGGACGTCGCCGGCGAGATAGGGCTGGGCCTCGCTTTCGGAGTAGCCGCTCATCAGCACGACGCGAAGATCAGGGCGCCGGCTGCGCAGACGCCGGAGGGTTTCCTCGCCGCTGATTCCGGGCATGGTGAGATCGAGCAGCACGAGCTCGTAGCGGAGGGGGTCGTTTTCGAAATAGGCCAGCGCTTCATGGCCGTCGGCGGCGACCACGACAGTGAAGCCGAGCTTCTCGAGGATCTGCACGGCGATCTCGCGCACGCTGCTCTCGTCGTCCGCGACCAGGACCACGCCCGCGTGATGCCACGGCACGGCGGAGGGCGGACGCTCGGGGGAATCGATCGCGCCGTCGGTTGGCGGGAGCAGCAGGGTGAAGGTGGTGCCGGAGCCGTGCTGGCTCTCGACGTGGAGCGCGCCCTGATGGCTGCGCACGATGCCGAGCACCGCGGCGAGGCCGAGGCCGCGGCCGGCGAACTTGGTGGTGAAGAACGGATCGAAAATGCGCGCCAGCGTCTCGGGCGACATGCCGCAGCCGCGGTCGGTCACCCGCAGATAGACATACTCGCCCTCGGGCAGATCGGCGCCGTTGACGGCGGCGGCGAGCAGCGCGCGGTCGACGTGCCGGACTCCGCTGACGAGCGTGATATCGCCCTCCTTTTCACCCATCGCCTCGGCGGCGTTCATGACCAGGTTGAGCACGATCTGCCGCAGCTGCGTGGCGTCGGCCATGACGGGCGGCAGGCCGCGGCCCAGGTCGAGCTGGAAGGCGGTGCGGTGGCTGAGGGAAAGCTGCAGGAGCGGGAGCGTGCTCTCGACGAGGTGGCTCAGGTCGAGGCGCTCCACGACGAAGCGGCCGCGCCCGGAGTAGGCGAGCATCTGCTGGCAGAGCTCCGCGGCGCGGAGCGAGGTGGTTTCGATCTGGCGGAGATTCTTCTGGATCGGGGATGTCTCTCCGAGGTCGAGCCGGGCCAGGCTCGCGTTGCCCATGATCGTCGTGAGCAGGTTGTTGAAATCATGGGCGATGCCGCCGGCGAGGACGCCGAGGCTTTCGAGCTTCTGGCTCTCGAGCAGCTTGCGCTCGAGGGCGATCTTGTCCTCCTCGGCGCGCTTGCGCTGGGTGATGTCGACCGCGAGGCCTTCGATGAAGAGCAGTCGGCCGTCGTCGGCGAACACGCCGGCACCGCGGTCGAGCAGCCAGCGGATCTGTCCGTTGCAGTGCCGCAGGCGGTACTCGATCTCGAAGGGTTTCCGCAGGGCGACCGCGTTGAGCGTGGTGCTGTTCACGATGGGCCTATCCTCCGGCTCCATCAGATCCTCGTAGCACACCCGGCCGCCGAGGAAATCATCCGCCGCGTAGCCGGTGAGTTCGAATACGCCCGAACTGATGTACAACGGCGTGAGCTTCTCGTCCGCAAGGCAGCGGAACGCCATGCCGGGCAGCTGGGAAAGCAGGCTCTCGGTCTGGCGCCGGTTCTCGACGAGCTCGGCCGTGCGTTCCGCGACGAGTGCCTCGATGCCGGCGGTGCGGCGCGTCAGCACGTGGATGAGCGACGCGAGGAGCGCGGTGATGATCAGTCCGCCGGCCAGGCGCAGGCGGGGCACGTGGCTGATCTGGGTTTCCATCCATCCGGCTGTCGGGCGATAGAGCACCAGCCACTCGCGTCCGCCCATGGAGATGACGCGCTCGCGGTGCAGGCCGGCGCGGAACGCTTCCTCGCTCGGCGGATGACTCGC
Organism: uncultured Opitutaceae bacterium; assembly: GCA_937902865.1. Lineage (GTDB taxonomy): Bacteria > Verrucomicrobiota > Verrucomicrobiia > Opitutales > Opitutaceae > CAIUWA01. The sequence goes on along the minus strand of CALFNJ010000217.1, from coordinate 3,819 downwards.
GTCGGCCTTGGGACCGCTGGGCTGATAGGCAAGGACGCGCACGGCGGGATCGGTGGCGGACTCGTCGAGATAGAGCACATCGAGACCAGGAGTGGGATCACGTTTCTGCGTTTGCGCGAACAACTCGCCGATGCGGAAAACGCCTTGGGCGAAGCCGAGGAATTCTCCGCGCTGGTCCGAGGGTTTCGGTGGCTGGCGGTAGACCGGCCAGATCATGACCACGCCGCGATCCCCCTGGACGAGTTCGACCACCTGGGTCAGGACCATGCGATTCTCCCGCCGGGCCAGCTCGAGGCTGGCGCGGGAAAGGCCGCCGACGATATCGAGACCGAAGGCGGCCTCATTGCCGGCGAGCGGCTCGATGTAGGTGATGGGATAGTACTCCGGTTTTTCGCGCGCGGGAATTGTATGATTGCTCGGATCGCGCTCGGTGAGATGGAACGGGCGGCCGAGCTCGCGGCTGGTGGCGAGCTCGAAGGCGGCCCGGTCCTTTTGCGACACGATCGCCACCCATTCCAGGGCGGTGATGCCCTCGTAGCGTGCGACGATGTCGCGGGCCACGTGCACGAACTCGGTCCGGCTGACCGCGTCATCACCGACGAACAGATTGTGCAGGCTGAAAAGCCCCGCCTCGTAATAGTTCAGGATCTCGCGCGTGAGCGTGTGGCGGACATCGACCCGGCGGGAGAACTCCGCCTCCGCCTTCGCGCGCTCCGTTTCGGCCACCTGCTGGTAGCTGAGGAAGGAGATGACGGCGCCGACGATGAGGACGAAACCGACGAGGATGCGGGAAAACAGCAGCCGCGGCTTGTGCACTGGCGTGGGCTTCAGCGGATCGACCTCGGGGAGGCGCACGAGGAAAAAAGGGAGGCGGAGATCCTCAGGAGTGGTGTTGCCGGGTCGGCTCCAGGTGAAACTTGTGCAGCAACCGATGGACGATTGGCAGGAGAAAAAATCCCACGGTGGTGAGGAAGACCACGCCGCTGAACAACGAGTAGAGGCCGGCGAACACCTTGCCGGCCGAGGTTTTGAGCGGATCCAGCGGACCCATGCCCGACAGGATCATCGAGGCGTTGGCGAAGGCATCCACCCAGCCGAGGTTCTCGAAGAGACGATAGCCGATCATGCCCAGCCCGAGGGAAATGACCAGGACGCCGGCCCCGAGCAGCAGATGCCGCCGCAGTCGGGCATAAAACTTCGCCCGGGAAATCAGGGGCGCATGGCGGGGCTCATACATGGCCGGCAGCATGCTTGGGGAATTTTCGATTTTCGATTCTCGATTTTCGATTCCGGACCGCTCTCGGACTGCTGGGCTGAAAACCACTTAAGGATCATCGAGCGACGGTTGATCCAGTTCCGCCCAAGCCAGAGCTCCGGCGGGTGCCCGCCTTTCCGAATCAATCGAAAATCGAGAATCGAAAATCGAAAATCCCGGAGCGTCAGCTCCGGTACGGCAGCGGATACCGCGCCGTGAGGGCGAGGACGCGCTGCTTGGTCGCCGCGATGGCGGAGGCCTCGTCGGGCGTGCCGATGGCCTTGAGGACGGCGTCGATGCCGGCGGCGATCTCCTCCATGTCCTTCTCGACGAAGCCGCGGCTGGTGACCGCGGGCGTGCCGAGGCGGATGCCGGAGGCCTGGAAGGGCGAGCGCGTCTCGAACGGCACCGTGTTCTTGTTGCAGGTGATGTTGGCGAGATCGAGCGTCTCCTGGGCCTTCTTGGCGGTGAGCTCGGGCAGGTTGCCGCGGAGATCGACGAGGAAGAGATGGTTGTCCGTGCCGCCGGCGACGAGCTGGTAGCCGCGCGACTTCATCGCGGCGGCGAGGGCGCGCGAGTTGCGGATGATCTGCTCCGAGTAGGTCTTGAACTCGGGCTTGAGGCATTCGCCGAAGCACACCGCCTTGGCGGCGATGACGTGCATGAGTGGGCCGCCCTGGGCGCCGGGGAAGACGGCGGAGTCGATCGCCTTGGCGTGGGCGGTGCGGCAGAGGATCAGGCCGCCGCGCGGGCCGCGGAGCGTCTTGTGCGTCGTGGTGGTGACGAAATCGGCGTGCGGGACGGGCGACGGGTGCGCGCCCGTGGCGACGAGGCCGGCGATGTGGGCGATGTCGGCGAAAAGCAGCGCGCCGTTCGCGCGGGCGATCTCGCCCATGCGCGCGAAGTCGATCACGCGGGAATAGGCGCTGGCGCCGACGGTGATCATCTTCGGCTTCTCGCGGGCGGCGACGGCGGCGAGCTCATCGTAGTCGATGAGGTTGTTGTCCTGGCGGACGCCGTACTGGCAGAACTGGTAAAGCTTGCCCGAGAAATTGGCCGGGTTGCCGTGCGTGAGGTGACCGCCGTGGCTGAGGTTCATGCCGAGCACCTTGTCGCCGGGCTGGAGCACGGAGGTGTAGACGGCGAAGTTGGCCTGGGAGCCGGAGTGCGGCTGCACGTTGGCGTGCTCGGCGCCGAAGAGCTTCTTGGCGCGGTCGATGGCGAGCTGCTCGATCTGGTCGACATACTCGCAGCCGCCGTACCAGCGCTTGCCCGGATAACCCTCGGCGTACTTGTTGGTCAGCACGCTGCCCTGGGCCTCGAGCACCGCGGGATAGGTGAAATTTTCGGAGGCGATGAGTTCGATGTGGCTCTGCTGCCGGGCGAACTCGCGGGAGATCGCGGCATGAACTTCAGGATCGAGGGTCTTGAGCGGCGAGGCGGTCAACATTGCAGTGGCGGTTGCGGATTGCGGGAGGAGTGGACGGAAGAACGAAAGGCGCGAGGCGAAAGCCAAACGGCGCAATCCGCAATCCGAAATCCGCCGGCCGAGCCGCTTCTTATGACAAGGTGCATCTGGAACTCAGGAAATCAGGAAGCGAGGCACCACAAAATCCGCCAAAACGGAGGGCCCACGGAACACACAGAATACACGGAATTGAATTCCGATTTCCGTGTCGTCCGAGTGTTCCGTGGGCACCTCATTCCGATGCCGGTTCCTGATTTCCTGAGTTCCAGATTAGACGAACCGCGTCTTGAGGAACTCCAGCAGGGAAGGGATCGCCTCGACCATTTCGTCGCGGGCCGCCTCGTAGACCTTGAGCGGGCCGCCATAGGGATCGCCGATCTCCTTGTCGGCGCCGCGCGGCATGAACTCGCGGAACAGGTAAACGTGGCGCGGGACGGGATCGAAATTCAACTGGATCATCGCGCGGTGCGATTCGGTCATGCAGAGGATCAGCGAGGCCGAGGTGATGAGCTCGGGCGTGAGCGGCCGGCTGCGCGACTGGCTGATGTCGATGCCGGCCTTCTTCAGCGCAATCACGGAATTTTCGGAAACCCGCTCGCCGGTCCGGGCCGCGACTCCGGCGGAGAAAACCTTGAGGGATTTGAGCGGCTCGGATTGGCCGAGAAGCGCGTGCTGGAGCAGTCCGGCGGCCATCGGGCTGCGGCAGATATTCGCCGTGCAGATGGTCAGGATAGGTCCGGGTGCGGGCATGAGATGGAAAGAGGCCAAGGGACACGGTTTTGCGGGAAAGGCAAAGCCGGAGTGCGCGGCGCGAGACGCGCCGCGGAACGTTCAACGTCCAACGCTCAACATTCAACGTTCAAGGTCGGAACGCTGCGCGCTCGGTTCTTTCTTGAGCGACGTCGTTGTTCACTCACGACGAAACGTGAATCTGTCGCCGTCCAGGTAACAGCGGGCGCCGTATGCAGAGTGGCCCGTAGATGCCACAGACTGCAGACCGTAGCTGTCGTTCGGCTCTGCACTTGAACGTTCAACGGTGAACGTTGGACGTTGAACGTTCCGCCGGCGCCAGCCGGCGGCGCGGCGTTCAGGGGAT
>CALFNJ010000216.1 GCA_937902865.1 uncultured Opitutaceae bacterium | reverse complement strand
CCGCCGGGCGTGGTGAATTTCGTCACCGGCGCCGGCGAGACCGGCGCGGCGGTGATGGGCCATCCGCTGGCGGCGAAGGTCGCGTTCACCGGCTCGACCGAGGTGGGCAAGATCATCATGCGCTCGCTCGCGGGCAGCGGCAAAAAGATGACGATGGAGCTCGGCGGGAAGGCGGCGAACATCGTCTTCGACGACGCGCCGATCGACCAGGCGGTCGAGGGCATCGTCAACGGGATCTTCTTCAACCAGGGCCACGTCTGCTGCGCCTGGTCTCGGCTGCTCGTCCACGAGCCGGTGGCCGACCTCGTGCTCTCGAAGCTGAAGAATCGCATCAAGGTCCTGCGCGTCGGCGATCCGCTCGACAAGAACACCGACATCGGCGCGATCAATTCCCGCGCACAGCTCGACAAGATCAAGGAGCTCGTCGCGAGCGGCGTGAAGGAAGGCGCGGAGATCTATCAGCCGGCGTGCTCCCTGCCGACGAAGGGATTCTATTTCCGCCCGACGCTTTTCTCCGAGGTGACGATGAGCCATCGCATCGCGCGCGAGGAGATTTTCGGGCCGGTGTTGAGCATCCTCACCTTCCGCACGGTCGAGGAGGCGGTGGAAAAGGCGAACAACACCGCTTTCGGTCTCAGCGCCGGCGTGTGGACCGACAAGGGTTCGCGCATCCTGAAGATGTCGACGGAGCTCAAGGCCGGCGTCGTCTGGGCGAACACCTTCAACAAATTCGATCCGACCTCGCCCTTCGGCGGCTACAAGGAAAGCGGCTTCGGCCGCGAAGGCGGCCGCCAGGGGCTGCTCGACTACTGCAAACTCGTTTGAAGTTGGAATTCAGGAATTCATCGGAAGCGGTCACCACGAAATACACAAAAAACACGAAATGGTTCGGACACCGGAAATGAGAGGCCCACGGAACACACGGAATACACAGAAAGCAGCAGGTCTGAATTCCGTGTCATCCGTGTGTTCCGTGGGCCTAAATTTCCGAGAGATCGGTTTTCGTGTGCTTCGTGTATTTCGTGGTGAGCTTTCCTGATTTCCTGAGTTCCAGATAACAATTTTCTTCCTCCTTTTTCCATGGCCCGACTTCCCATCACCAAGACTCCGAAGGTTTATGTCGGCGGTGCATTCATTCGCTCGGAGAGCGCGCGGGTGTTCCCGCTGCGCGATCGGGCGGGAAATTTTGTCGGCAATATTCCGCAGTGCACGCGGAAGGACTTGCGCAACGCGGTCGAGGCGGCGGCCAAGGCGGGACCAGGCTGGGCCAAGCGCACCGGCTACAACCGCGGACAGATCCTTTACCGCCTCGCCGAGATGCTCGAGGCGCGGTCCGCGGAAATGGCGGAGGCGCTGGCGGCGATGACTTCCTCGGCGGCTGGCCAGACGGCGGCGCAGCGTGAGGTGGCGGCGACCGTGGACCGGCTGATGTACTACGCGGGCTGGGCCGACAAGTACGAGCAGGTGCTGGGCAACGTGAATCCGGTGGCGGCGCCTTATTTCAATTTCACCGTGACCGAGCCGATGGGAGTGGTGGGCGTGATCGCGCCCGACATGCCGGCGTTGCTGGGCCTGGTGTCGCTGAGCGCGCCGGGGATTGTCAGCGGCAACACCGTCGTGGCCCTCGCGTCGGAAAAGTTTCCCTATCCTGCGATCCTGCTCGGCGAGATGCTCGCCACGAGCGACCTGCCGGGCGGCGTGGTCAATCTGCTCACGGGCTTTCGCAAGGAACTCGTGCCGACCTTCGCCACGCATACGCATCTCCGCGCGCTCAGCGCGGTCGCGACGCCCGAGGAGCGCAAGACGCTCGAGCTCGGCGCCGCCGAGAGCGTGAAGCGCACGCGGATCGCCGCGGCGCCCGGCGGCGACTGGTTCGCGGATGGGGCGCAGAGCCTGCAGGCGATCCGCGACTTCCTGGAATTCAAGACCACCTGGCACCCCATCGGAGCCTGACCCGGATTTCACCACAGAGGCACGGAGACACCGAGGCGGCGGGAAATCCCGAATCCCAATTTCCAAACGCCAAATCCTGAGGTCGAGCTCCGTGTCTCTGTGCCTCTGTGGTGAAATCCGGGGATTGGGTAGGACAGCGCTCGCTGGGGCGTTTGGCTTGCGGGTTGATGGGAGGAGCGGAAGCATGGGGCGCTCCGCATGCCTCACCCCCTGCTGTCATCCTCCCGGTTTCGCGGATTGCTGCTCGGGGCAACGTTGGCGCTGTTCGCCGGCACGGCCCGGGCGGGTGAGGCGGGCACGGCGCCCGAGCTCGACAAGGTCGTGCTGCAGCTGAAATGGCAGCATCAGTTTCAGTTCGCCGGTTACTACGCCGCGGTGGCGCAAGGCTATTACCGGGACGCCGGCCTGCAGGTGGAGTTGCGTGAGGCGGTGCCCGGGCGCGATCCGGTGCAGGCGGTGCTCGCGGGCGAGGCGGACTTCGGCGTGGGCACGTCGGAGCTGGTGCTCCTGCGGGCCGCGGGCAAGCCGGTGGTCGTGCTGGCAACGATCTTCCAGCACTCTCCGCTGATCCTGCTCGCCCGGCGGCAGGCGGGGACGGAAGACCTGCAGTCGCTGTCGACGCGCCCCGTCATGATCGAGCCGCAGTCGGCCGAGCTGTTCGCCTATTTCAAGTACGAGGGCATCGATCCGGCGAAGCTGCAGGTGCGGCCGCACACGTTCGCCATCCGTGATCTGATCGAGGGGAAGGTGGGCGCGATGTCGGCCTATTCGACGGATGAACCATTCCTGCTCCGGCAGGCGGGCATCGACTATCTCACGTTCACGCCGCGCGCGGGCGGCATCGATTTCTACGGGGACAACCTGTTCACGACCGAGAGCGAGATCGAGCGCCGGCCCGGACGGGTGCGGGCGTTTCGCCAGGCGAGTCTGAAGGGCTGGGACTATGCGCTGGCGCATCCGCAGGAGATCGTGGATCTGATCCTGCGCGACTACAGCCAGCGCAAGAGTCGCGAGCATCTTCTCTTCGAGGCGGAGCAGACCGCGCTGCTGATGCATCCGGGGCTCATCGAGGTCGGGCACATGAATCCGGGACGGTGGCGGCACATCGCGGACACCTACGCGGAGTTCGGGATGCGCACGGGTCAGTTCGATCCCGGCCGTTTTCTCTACGACCCCGATCCGAAGCCGGATCTCACGCGGGTTTACTGGGCGCTCGGCGTGCTGGCGGTCGTGGCCGCCGGAGCGCTGGGCTGGGTGGTGCCGCTGGTGCGGTTGAACCGTCATCTCCGGCGGGCGAATGCGGCGGCCGAAGCGGCGAATGCGGCCCGGAGCCGTTACCTCGCGTTTCTCACCCACGAGATTCGCACGCCGCTGCAGGGCATCGTCGGCATGGTGCAGGAACTCGGCAGCTGCTCGGCGTATCC
>CALFNJ010000215.1 GCA_937902865.1 uncultured Opitutaceae bacterium | reverse complement strand
GTACCGAGAATGGCCACGAACTCGCCGCGCTCGATCGCCAGCGACACACCCGCCAGCGCTGGAACGTCCCCTCCGCCCATGCGATAGACTTTCGTTACATGACTCGCGCTGAGAATAGACATGGGGATATCCGGATCACGGCCCCTTCGGTCCGGGAGGGAGAAGCATGCCGGCCGGCATGCTGGCGCGCAACGCGGCCGCGGCGTCTTGCTGTTGTTTGAGTTCGATCAGGCCATCCACCTGCGTGGGATTGAGGAAACTGCGGGACTGGTCGACCACGTCGGAAGTGATTTGACCACTGCCCACTCCCGCGTGCCCGACCGGACCGGTCGCAACGACGTTGTTGCCGATAGTGCGTGGGGGATTCGCCGCCACGAGCAGTTGGGTGAGTTGCGCGGCCTGACTCTGGTTGAGCGGGGCGTCGGTGAAGCCAAGATTCTGTTGCAACTGAGCCACGGTGTTACGCTGCGGTTCGGTGTTACGGTAGTCCTGGTATTGTGCGTAAGCGGTGTCGCCCAGCAATGACTTGATCTGTGCATCCGACTCGGCCTGGGAATCCGCCACGAGCTTTTGGATTTCCGCGCCATCCTGCATCGGGTTCAGGCCATGCTGCATGGCCAGCATCACCGAATCCATCGCGGTCGCCTCGCGGTCCACGAGCAGTTTTTGAAATTTCTCCATTTGCTCCGGAGACAAGGCCAGCTGGGCAAAAAGCTTTTTGAAGCGATGATCGACCTGAGCTTTTTGCTGCTGGGCCATCATGCGCTGCATCGCCGGCCGGTCCATGAACGACGCCATGCCCGAAAAAAAGGACGTATCGTTCCCGCCCACCGCCTTCCCATTCGCGCCGGCGAGGCCCGCGTCTGCTTTGTTCACGAGGACGGGGTGGCGTGCTTCCTCCAATTGTTTCTCCAGCTCGTTGATGTTGGCCTCGGTGCCGTTCAATTGGTGTTCGGTTTTCTCCAGTTTGGACAACGTATCCGGATATTTCCCGCGCAACTCGTTCAACTCCCCCTGCTGAACCCAGGCGAAAACGGAAAGCCCAGCCACCGCGAGCGACAGGAAAACAACCGGCAGCGATTTCATGGGTAAGGGAATATACCAAAGCGAACAGGCGCCGGAAACTCGCGCCCGAATGCGGCCTCCTTTCAATTGTCCGTCGGGCCGGCACACAAGACAGAAGCAGTCGCGAAAGACTTTTCGCCGACGATCTGACAAAAACCACGGTCGCACACCGAACAATACGGACGACGAATCGAGGTAGGGGCCGTTGCCCTCAACGGCCCGGTCTCCGATCCGCTTTAGACCCAGAGCAGCGGAGGATTAAGAGGCTTTACACCAAGATCGCAAAGGAAGCAAAGAGCTGGAGCACGGTCGACCTCGCCCGCGAGTGGTTTGATCAAAACTGTAGCCGGCTACAGTTCACCGATCAGGTGAACCATCCCGGGCGTTGGCTCTTTTTGAATGCCGTCCATTGGCGTGCATGAGCGGTTTCAGATCTGAGTTTTTTTAGGGTAACGTCTTCATTCCATCTGGCGGATTTTGTGGGCGGGGTGCCCTCACCCTCACCTCCGCCCGGACCTGATCCGATAGAGCCGCTCCGTGAAGCCGCCCTCCCGTTCGAACGCCGCGGCCTGCGCTTCGATCTGACGATCGAGAAGCGCACAGGCCACTCCGATCAGGACATGCGCCGCGTTCGCGGCGATTTCCGGGTAGGTGGACTTCATGGACTCAGTGGATGGTATGGACACCGGACTTCGCCTCGCGCCGGCGGGCCGGCGATCCATTTTCCCGAGTCCATCGCGTCCATCAAGTCCATCTCGTCCATTCTTCACCTCGACCACCCAAGCCGCTACCTCATCCGCCGTCTTGCACCGCCGCGCAACGAGCGCCCGGCGGCGCGGATCAGCTTCAGGCCAAAGCACCAGCCCGCGCTGCCGCAGAAAATCCTCATAATCCAGCTTCAGCTCCTCAAGACTGGCCCGGGCCACATTCGTGAGCTTGATCTCCATTTTCTTCGAAGTGCCACTGGCTTTGCTGCCCTCGGCAATGTTTTGAACTCCGCTCCGAGCCGCCTGAACCATCTGATCATGCGTCCGGCTGCGCTGGTTGATGTAGCGATCTGCAAAGCGCACCGTTACATCGAAAGCCAACTGCGCAATTTGGAAGCTTCTCAAATGGCGATAGCCGCCATGGAGTGGAATGAGCGATTCCGTCTGAGACTTGGGACAGTTGAATTCGGGCATGGTGAAACAATTGGCGGCCCGCATCCCCAAGCTAGCCCGGCCT
>CALFNJ010000214.1 GCA_937902865.1 uncultured Opitutaceae bacterium | reverse complement strand
AATGGCTGTCGCCCGAGGATCTGCGCCGCCGCGAGCCGCTGTTGCGCCAGGACGTGCCGGAACTCGTGCGCCGCCTCAAGACCGAGCTCAAGATGCCGGATGTCGCGCTCACGACCAATGGCTGGCTGCTGGAAAAACTCGCGCCCGCGCTCCGTTCCGCGGGATTGGATCGCCTCAACGTCTCCGTCGACTCGCTCGACGACGCCACCGCCGGCCGCATGAACGGCCAGGGCTTCAGCGTCGCGCGCGTGCTGCGCGGGATCGACACGGCCGCGGCGGCGGGCTTGCCGGTGAAGGTGAATTGCGTGGTGCAGCGCGGGGTCAACGACCAGGAGATCGTCGCGCTCTGCGGTTATTTCCGCGAACGCGGGCATCCGGTGCGCTTCATCGAGTTCATGGACGTCGGCAACACGAACCACTGGTCGTCGTCCCAGGTCATGCCCGCGCGCGAAATCGTCGAGCGGATCAACGCAGCGTGGCCGATCGAGCCGGCCGGGCCGGCCTATCGCGGCGAAGTGGCGGCACGCTATCGTTATCGCGACGGCCGCGGTGAAATCGGGCTGATCAGCTCCGTGACGGAGCCCTTCTGCCGGGACTGCCACCGCGCCCGGTTGTCCGCGGACGGAAAACTCTACACCTGTCTGTTCGCCTCGCTCGGCTGGGACGTGCTCGGCTGCCTGCGCGCCGGCGCCGATGACGCGGAGCTGGCGAGGTATCTCGGGCGCATCTGGTCCGGCCGGCTCGACCGCTACAGCGACGAACGCGCCGAGCTGCTCGCCGCCGGCGACAGCCGGGCCAAGGTGGAGATGAGCTACATCGGCGGTTGAGGTGAAACGCGTTGGTCCGAGGATGGGTTGAAAGGTGGGGCGCGTTATCCCTAACGCGCCGAACCCTCCGTCCGCGGATCACCACCGACTGAGCACAACCGGCGCGTGAGGGACAACGCGCCCCACCTTTGAGTCCCAAGTCCAACGTGGCCTTACCGTTGGGCGTCCGTCTTCCGCATTGCGGGTCGCGGGCAAATCGCATCCATTCGCGGTTCCAGCCAGTGATCGCGATTTTCCAGTCCCTATGAGCGCCACCTCCGACGCCGTCGCCCGGGTGAAAGCCGACATGGAGCAGGCGCTCGGGATGATGCGCACCCAGATGGCGGCCTTCCGGCGGCTGGCCGGCCCGGAAGTGATGGCGAGCTATCCGCGCATCACGGCCATCGTCGGGCGCCAGAATTTCCTCGTTTCCGGCAAGCGTACCAAGGCCGGCCTGAAGGAGCTCCTCGACGAAGCCGAGTTGCTCGCCTGGGACGTGCCGCACCTGCTCGAGGAACTCTTCACCGAGGCCTGGATGCAGCAGTGCTTCACCGCCAACGACACCTATTCGGACACCACGGCGTACCACATCTACGACTATCTCCGCGGCCGCGGCCGGCCCGAGTCGCCCTTTCCCGCGCATTTCGCCGAGACGCTCCACCGTGCCTTTCACCCGCTCGGCCGCTTGCTCAGCCGATCGGGCTTCGATCTCGGACCGGGCGGCCGCGACGACCTGCGCGCCTATCCGCGCATGACCGAGCACTACCGGATGAACCCCGCCATGACCGCGGGCTCGACGCTCTTTGGTCAGCAGGCCAAACGGAGCCACGACCTGCGCGAGCAGCTGAAAAAACTCGAGCTCACCCTTGCCGAAGAACAGTCGCGCGCCCTCTGGGACGAAATCGAGTCGGAGCGGAAAAAGGGACCGAGGGGGAATTAAGAATTAAGAAGTAAGAAGGAAGAATTAAGAAATCGGGAAGGGTTCACGCGAAGCCGTGAAAGCTTCCGGGCGCCGGACATCCAGATCTCGAACCGGTTTCACACAGAGACACGGAGGACACAGAGAAATCCACCGGCAAATCTCTGTGTCCTCCGTGTCTCTGTGTGAAACCGATCGGATCGGATCGAATTTCTTAATTCTTCCTTCCTACTTCACTCGTACCTCGTGGCGCGGCCCAGGTATTCGAGCATCCAGATTTCCTTCCAGACGCGATAGCGGCCCTCGTGGGTGATTTTCCCGAGATCGTCGCGCTCGTGGTAGGGATGGAGGAAGCCGAGCTCGGTGTTCAGCCGGTCGAGTTCGCTCTGCTGCGAATTGAGGTCAGCGATCGGTTCATCGGTCCAGGGCTCGACGGGCGATCCCGCCGCATTCACCCGCGCGCGGTGGCGCGCCACCAGGCCGGGCACGGAACGCCGCCAGGGGGCACGCTCGACTTGCCAGTTCTCCGGATAAAACCCGCCGAATGGCGTATAAAGATTGTCAGTGACCAGTCGTCGGCCGTCGGCGAGGAGGGTGGCGAGCTCGTAACAGGCGGTGATCGTGCCGTTGGCCTGGGGGAGGAACATGATCTGCATGCGCGTCGCCGCCGACTCGTCCTGATAAATCGACACGCGCAGATAGCTGCCGCCCCCGACTTCCGCCTTCAGCGCCTGGATCTGTTTGAAGCCGTGCAGCCGCAGCCAGTCGCGCACCTTCAGCAGCCGCGGCTGCGTCGGCCATTCCTCGCCGCTCTGGTTCGCGGCATAGCGCGGAAACAGCGGCAGCGGGCTCACGCTGAGCGCGTGGATCGCCAGCCAGTTGTAGAGCGTCTCCGCCAAAAACCAGATGAGGAAAAAGACGGCGACCAGGACCAGGTACGGCCGGTTGATGATGGAAAAATCGCGGCAGACGTACGCCGCGCCGAACGCGAAGATCAGCCAGCGCATCCAGCGGTTGATGATCGCCAGCACGGGGGAGGCGTAACGGTGGTTCACCTGGAACAGCACCATCGAAATCGCCATCGCGATGAGCAGCGGATAGGTGGGATCGATCATCAAGTCCGTCCCGAAGGCCGGGACACCGAAGCTTCTGTCCAGCGGGGCGGCCAAGCCGCGGACCGCCGGAAAGGAAAAGGGTTCAGCTCAGCCGGACGGGCATGATGACGCAGATGAAGCTGTCCAGCGTCTTGAAGACGCCAGGGCTCACCTCGTCCTTGAGCTCGAAAAAGACCTCGTCCTTCGTCAGCGCCCGCAGCGGGTCCATGATGAAGGCCGGATTGAAGGCGACCTGGAGGTCCGGGCCGCTGTAGCCAATGGCCATCGACTCGTGGGCCTCGCCGAAGTCCGGGCTCTGGGCGGTGATCTCGAGCAGATTGCTCGTCAGCTTGATCTTCACCGAATTGGCCTTCTCGGAACAGACGAGCGCCGCGCGGTGGATGCACTGCAGGAAGAGCTCGCGCTCCAACTTGATGCGTTGGTGCGTCTCCTTGGGAATAACCTGTTGGTAATTCGGATAATTTCCCTCCACGACCTTCGAATAGAGGTAAACGCTGTCGACCAGGCCGCTGCCGTCTTTGTCAGTCGCGATCTGGAACGAGGCGCGGCGGTCGTTGAAGTTGATCTTCACCTTCTCGCCCTTGTCGAGGAGGCGGAGCAGCTCGCCGACGGTCTTGGCCGGCAGGATGATGGCGCCCGCGCTGTTGGCGGGGACGGTCATCTCCTTCGCGGTCAGCGCGAGGCGGCGGCCATCGGTCGCCACCAGGGAGAGCTTGCCGTCCTTGAAGTTGAAATAGACGCCGTTGAGGATGTAGCGGGTCTCGTCGGTCGACTGCGCGTAGGAGACGTTCTTGAGCATCGTCGCCAGCTCGGCCTGCTCGAGGCTGTAGGCCTTCTCGTCGCCGAATTCGGGCAGCGGGGGAAACTCCTCCTTGCCGATGCCCATGATGCGGAAATTCGAGCCGCCGGAGGTGAGCTTCACCTGGTGGTTCGGCGAGGCGTCGACCGTGACATCGACGTTCGGCAGCTCGCGGACGATGGTCGCCAGGCGCTTCACCGGCAGCGTGACCGAGCCGGTCTCCTTCACCTCGGCCTTGATCTTGCAGCGGATGCCGAGATCGAGGTTCGTCGTCGTGAGGGAAATGTGGTCCTTCTCCGCCTCGATCAGCACATTGCTGAGGATCGGCATCGTGGCCTTGGATCCGACAACGTTGAGCACCTGGGCCAGGCCGTTGGCGAAATGGTCACGATTGATTTTGAATTTCATGGAGGAAGCGTGGGCGTTCGGTGGGAAACTAACAAAGTCTGATTAAAGACCAGTTCAATAAGGAACTATATCCGTATTCTTATAGGCGGCGAAAAACTCCAGCAACTGTCGGTTTTCCCTCGGAAAGAGCGCCGCGGAACACGGTGAAGAACTTTGGGATTTGGACCAACAACTCCGGGGTTATTCGCAACGGCGGATTTGTCCGCAGGGAGCCCGCAACTTCCTCACAAAGGATTGGACACACGGCGGGATGAACGGCTGCGGCGCCAATGACGGATCAGGCCGAAGAACAGGTAGGCGAGCATGCAGGCCAGGAGGCCGAATTCCTTGTAGAGCGTGATCACGCCCACGACGCTCACGAGCAGGACGAAGGTCGAGAGCTTGGTTCGGGTCTGCAGGTCGAGCTGCTTGCCGCTGGGATAACGGACGGTGCTCACCATGAGGACGGCGATGAGCGCCAGCAGGGGCGGCAGGGCAAGGGCCCAGCGCTGCAGGTCGCGGTTGTTTTCCGCCAGATGGAGGAGCGTCATCACCAGGGTGGCGACGGTGCCGGCGGCCGCGGGCACCGGGAGACCGATGAAGTCCTTGCTCGAGTCCTTGGCGTCGCGGTGGAGCAGCGGATTGGTGATGACGTTGAACCGCGCCAGCCGGATCGCGGCGCAGAGCAGGTAAATGAAGCTGAGGAAGCCGCCGAGCTGCTGGAAGGAGGGATAACCCTGCGTCGGGGACAGAATCAGGAAGAACACCATCAGCGCCGGCGCGATGCCGAACGACACGACGTCGGCCAGGGAGTCGAATTCCGCGCCAAAGAGTGATTCCCGTCCACCCATGCGCGCGAGGCGGCCGTCGAGGGTGTCGAAGGCAGCGGCGCCGAGGATGAGCCAGACGGCCCATTTGAAGTGGGTGATGGCTTCGGGCGTGAGCTCGGAGGCGAGCCGGACACCGGAAAGGCGCATCTCGTAGCTGGCCTTGATGCAGGAAATGATCGCGACGAAGCCGCAGCAGAGATTCCCGGCCGTCATCAGGTTGGGCAGGAAATAGATCCGGCTCGCCTGCGTGACGTGGTACGGATCCTCCCGGGCCGCGAGGTCGGCTGCGCGCTCGGCGGCGGTGGGGCGACGGAAGATCATTTGGTCAGGCTCTCGAGGTACTTCCAGAACTTGGAGTGCTGCTCGATCAACTGCTGTTCGGAGACCGGCAGCTTGTTGCGGAGGAGGAAGTCCTCGAGGGTGTTCTTGTGCAGGATGTAGTCGACCTGGAGCGTGTCGCCCCGGGCCTCGAAATAGAACCGGAATTCCCCCGCCCGCAGCCGGTAGAACTCACGGCCGGCGCGATGAAAGCGCCCCAGCGGCTCGCGCGGCGATGCCAGGTCGGCTGGCTTGAGCAGGCTGATCGGCTCGATCACCTCGAGCTGCGCCAGCTTGTCGAGCCGGTTGAGCTCGCGCATGGCCTGTTCCGAGAAAGTGACTTGGTACATGGTGAATGGTCGCACTCAGTCCATCCGGCCGCAGCCATAAGGAAGCGGCAGGGACACCTCGGGGGCGGTGCGGTTCACGGCCATAAACGCCGCAGTTCTAGGATCGGGCTATCCCGCAGCAACGCTAATCCCGCGGCTTCCGATCCTCCCGAACCGTGTCACGCGAAGACGCGAAGGGTGCGAAGGCTTATAAAGTGTGAATGAATAGAGGGCGCCTTCGCGCCGTCGGGCCGATCGGAGACCTGCCCTGCTTCGCGCCCTTCGCGTCTTCGCGTGACACCCTCCGGATCACGTCTTGAAGAAAAGAGGATTTCCGTCGTGCATGAGGCCATGCCCTGCCGCCCGGAGTCATGGTGGAACGTGTTGTCCCCAACGCGTTGTCCACTCCTCCGTCGGCGCTCCAGGTTCGGCAACGCCCCTCAACGCGTTGGGGTCAACGCGTTCCACCTTCTGATCTTTTCGGTGCTTTTGGTCGTCGGTCGCGTGCACGCCGCCACCGAGCTCGATATCCCGATCTTCACCGGCGGCTTCGGAATCGGTTTCTACGAGGAGAGCGCGCGGCTCTTCGAGGCCCAGCGGCCGGGCGTGAAGGTCAAGATCTACGGCGATCCGCGCATCACCGACAAGCTGCGGGTCCGTATGATCGACGGCGATCTGCCCGACGCCGCGCTGCCGTCGAACCTCCTGATCCCCGAACTCGCGCGTGCGGGTCGAATCCGCGACCTGACGCCGCTGCTCGACGGACCGAACTGGGAGGGCGACGCGCGCTGGCGCGATACGTTTCTCCCCGGCGCCCTCGACGGCTGGCGGATCGAGGGCCGGCCCTACGGTCTGCCGCTGGGCTATGCGTGCTGGGTGATCTTCTACAATCGCACGCTGTTTCGCGCACACGGCTGGACCGTGCCGCGCACCTGGGACGAATTTTTCGCCCTCTGTGATCGCATCCGCGCGGCGGGTGTCGCCCCGGTCAGCCTCACCGGCCTCTACACTAACTATCCCACCGCCTTCGAACGCGCGGCCTACTACAATCTCGCCGGCGCCCAAGCCTGGCAGGCGCTGAACGCCCTCGCACCGGGAGCTCGGCTCGATCCGGCCTACCTCCGCGGAGCCGAGGTGCTGCAGCGCATCACGCAGCACTACACGCTCAGCGGCTGGGAAGGCATGACGCACACCGCCGCGCAGCTCGCGTTCCTCGAAGGCCGCGCGGCGATGACGGTGTCCGGCTCATGGATGATCCACGAGATGGAGGGAAAAATTCCGGCCGATTTTGACCTGGGCGTGATGAATTTCCCGGTCTTTCCGAACGGCAAGGCCGATCCCACGACGATCCAGACCGGGGCGGACAATTTCTTCCTCTTCGCGACGGGCGACCCGGAGCGGGAGCGGCTGACGGTGGACTTCCTCCGCTTCCTAACCTCGCGCGAACGCGCCGAAGCCTTCGTGCGCAGCCAGGACGCGCCGGTCGCGGTGCGCGGCGTGCCGGCGGCGGCCTTTTCGCCCCGCATGCGCGAGACGGTCGCGCTCATCGCGCAGGCGCGGGAAGCCTTCAACATGCCGCAGGTGATGATGCAGCCGCCGGCGATTTTGCAGGCGCTGATCGACGCGCGCGCGAATCTCATGTCGGGACAGATCACACCGCGCCAGTTCGGCGAGCGACTCGAAGCCGCGGCAGAAACGGATCGGAGACGCGCGGCGGCGCCCGACGCGATCGACTACCGGCACCCCTTCGCGGGAACGCTGTTGTTGTCCGCCCTGGCCGGAGTCGGCCTCTGGTTTGCCTGGACGATGATTCGACGCGGACGAGAGAGGGTAGGGCGAGGCGTCCCCGCCGAGCCGCGGCTCACCGGGACGGTTCGCCCTACCACGGGATCCGCTGCCGCCGAAACCGGCGCAGCAAAAGCGAGGGTTACGGAAGGAGCAGGCGGCGCCTATTTCGGCCGGCTGCGCCGACCGGTGGCGCTCGGCTTCATTGGGCCGGCCTTTCTGCTTTACGCGGCCCTCGTCGTGACGCCGGGACTCGCGGCGCTCTCGTGGGCTTTCACCCGCTGGAACGGACTCGGTCCGCGCACGTGGGCGGGCTGGTTCAACTTCAAGTGGCTCCTCTTCGAGAGCGACATCTTCTGGCTGGCGCTGAAAAACAACGCCTTCCTCATGCTCGTGCCGGCGGCCATCGTGCTGCCGCTGGCGCTGTTGCTCGCCTGGCTGATTCACCGCGGGGTCTGGGGAGCATCCGCCTTCCGAGCCATCCTCCTGTTTCCGAATCTGCTCGGTGGCATCGCCGCGACGCTGCTCTGGCTGAACGCGTACGAGCCGCACGGCGGATTGGTCAACGCGAGCCTTGTCGCGCTCGGCCGCTGGGTTGGCAGCGGTTGGCTGCAGTCGTTCGATGGCTATCCCTGGCTGGCACAGCAGCACCTCTACGTCGCGCTCATCCCGATCTACCTGTGGATGGCGTGCGGGTTCAACCTGGTGCTCTACCTCGCGGCGATGGAAGGGATCGACCCGCAACTGTACGAAGCCGCGGAAATCGACGGCGCGCCGCCGTGGCGGCAATTCTTCGTCATCACGCTGCCGCTGATCTGGGAAGTGATCGTGGTGTCCGTGGTCTTCCTCGTGATCAGCGGCCTGAACGCGTTCGAGATGATCTGGCTCCTCACCTCGCAGGACCCGCAGAGCTCCACGCACACGCTCGGCACGCTGATGGTCTCCTCGATGTTCAAGGAATTCCAGATCGGCCGCGCCACCGCGATCGCCGCGATGCTGTTCATCCTGGTGCTGGCGGTAAGCGCGGTCGTGATGCGCGCGCTGAAGCGCGAGGAGGTGGAATCGTGAACGAGAACGGGAACACTTGGAACACGGGGGTCGCGGAGGGGAAGGGAGGACTCGGACGAGGAGAGGAGCTGAATCGAATCACGGAGAGGGTCATCGGGGCGGCGATGAAGGTGCATACGGCACTCGGGCCGGGATTGCTGGAGTCGGCGTATGAGGCGTGCCTGGCCTATGAGATGACGCAGCAGGGAATGACGGTGGAGAGACAGAAGCGGCTCCCGATCGTTTATGGAGAACTAAAATTGGAAGAGGGTTATCGCATCGACCTGGTCGTGGAAAACAGAGTCATCGTAGAACTGAAAGCGATCGAGCAGCTGCGTGAGATTCATGAAGCCCAACTGCTCTCCTACCTCCGGCTTTCCCGCAAAGAGGTCGGCTTGCTGATCAACTTCCACGTTCCCCACCTGCGCGACGGCATTCGACGAGTCATCAACACGAAGAAATAGCTCCGGTTCATAATCAGGATCCGCCTCCGCGTCCTCCCTTCCCCACCGTGCCCTCCGCGTTCCCCAAGAACCTCCGTCCGTCCCTCTCCCGCGGCTTTCTCCTCGCGCTCCTTCTCAGCTACGCCGCCTGGGTTCTCCTCCCCATGGTCTGGGTCGTGTATTCTTCGCTCAAGCCCGACGCGGCGATTTTCCGTGAGCCGTTCGCGCTGCCTGCGCCGGGGGAGCTGCAGACCGCGAACTACGCGCAGGCGTGGCGCGAGGGGCGGTTCGGCGATTATTTTTTCAACAGCGTGCTCGTGACCGCCAGCTCCGTCGCGCTGATCGTTTTGCTCGGGGCCATGACGGCCTACGCGCTGGCGCGATTCTATCATCCGGCCGGCCGCGCGGTGTTCTGGCTCTTCCTCTCCGGGTTGATGATCCCGGCGCAGCTCGCGGTCGTGCCGCTCTTCTTCGAGCTGCGCGGCCTCGGACTGCTCAACTCCCGGACAGGACTCGTGCTCACCTACACCGCCAACGGCCTGCCCTTCGCGATCTTCATCCTCGCGGGCTTTTTCCGCTCGCTGCCGCGCAGCCTCTACGAAGCGGCGGTGATCGACGGCTGCGGCGAGTTCGCCGCGTTCTGGCGCGTGTTGCTGCCGCTCGCGAAGCCGGGATTGGTGACGGTGGCCATCTTCCAGTTCATCGGCGTGTGGAAGGAATACTTCTTCGCGTTCATGCTCACGAGCGGCGACGTCACGGGTTCCGCCCGCACGCTGCCGCTCGGACTCGCGAACCTCGCGATCACCGCGCAGTACCGCACCAACTACGGCATGCTCTTCGCCGGCCTGGTGCTCGTGACCCTGCCGATCCTCGTGGTCTATCTGCTCCTGCAGCGCCAGATCGTGAAGGGCGTCGCCGCCGGCGCGCTCAAGGGCTGAGTTTTCACCACAGAGACACAGAGGCACGGAGATCGATCCTCCGGGCATTTGGATCAGAATCGGCAGGGCTCTGCGTCTCTGTGTCTCTGTGGTGAAAAAATTCCGATCTCGAAAAAATGAAACCGCCGTCCGGAGCGTCCTCCGAGGCGGCGGGTTGACGTTGCCGCCGGTGTTGTTTCCGGCGGAAGGGAAAGGAGCAGGCTTCAGGGCTCCGCCAGGGCGAGCGCACCGCTGGTCGTGGCCGGCGTGGAGGCGGTCGCGTTCACGGTGATGGGTGCGGAGATCGCGGCGACATCCGCGGCGGCGGCGGGATTTTCCCGGGCGGTGCTGGCATCGACGAGGGAGAGGAAAAGCCCGGCGAGAACCGTGGCGGCGAGGACCTTGAAGGAGAGATCGTTTTTCATGTTTAAAGGAGGAAGGTTGAACTGTCCTCCGAGACGCGACCCCGTCTGGCCGGTTGCAAAACCCTCCGCCAAAAAACCGGCGAAATTTCATCCGGATCTGTAACCTCGCCGCCGCGCTTTGCGTAGCGGGCGCTGCGTCCAAATGGCGCGCGCAACGCGAAACGGGGCGGACGGCTCAAATGTATCAGAATTTCATCACCAGGGCTCGCGGTCCCGGGCTCGCTCCCTTCCGGCCGCGGCCCGTGTGGTTCGGCCCAGTCTCTGAGGTGGAACGTGTTGACCTCAACGCGTTGAAATCTCCGTCCGCGAGAAATCGTCGACGGAGCCAAGCACCGCGTTGGGGTCAACGCGGTCCACCTCGATGCCCTCCGAAGGAAGGCAGAGGCTCAGGCCTCCGCGCCCTGGCGGGAAAAATTCCGGCCGCGATTCCGACTCCGCCTACGGCTGCGCTGCCGGCGCGTCAGCCTTGGGCGGCTTCGGGAAATTGATCGGGATGCGCACGCGCACATCCACGGGCTGATGGGCGCGCGTCGGCGGATCGAAGATCCATTGTTCGACCGCGGTCGCCGCGGACGTGCCGAATTCGTCGTGCGATGCCGAGATGACACGCGCGACGCGTCCGTGTCCCTCGCGATCGATGATGAATTCCACCAGCGCCTGGCCGGAGGCGTCTCCGCTCTTCAGCTCCGCGGGATAAACCGGGGTCGTCCGATACACCGGACGCAGCGGGGCATCGAGCCCGTCGGCCGCCAGGCCGCTGTTGGCATCGGGCCCCTTCAGGCGTTCCACGAGACGGGCGACGGGCGCGGCCGGCGCGCCGAACACATGGTGCACGGTGACTTTGACGGAAACGCCGCTGCCGTCGCGGAGGGCGGGACGGAAAAACCAGCCTTGCAGCGCCATCGCCAGGGCGCGACCGAAGGCGGGATCGGAGGCCTGGCCAACCGTGACCGACGTCGGCCGGCCGCCGGGAGAAATCACGAGCTGTGCCTCGGCCTCGCCCGTCGTCCCGGCCAGCAGCAGATCGTAGGGATAAACCGGCTCAACGACCACGAACGGCTCGGGCTTCCGGCTCAGGCCGCTGATCGTTTCGGGCGTTTCCGCGAGCGTCACGCCGCAGGCGGCCAGGCGATCCTCTTTCGGCGGGAAATCCAGATCGAAGCGGACGAGGGTGATCAGGGTGGTGGGGATCGGCAGGTCGCCTTGGTAGGCCGGCCGGAAAGTCCACTCGGACATCGCGGCCAGCGCCGGTGCCACGAAATCCGGGTGGGTCGTCTGCAGCACGCGCGGCGCGCGGATGCGGCCTTCGGGGTCGACCGTGAAGGACACCTGGACTTCGCCCCGCAGCATCAACGGCAGCAGCGCCGACGGATAAACCGCGCTCTTGTCGGTTTTCTGCGCCGCTTTGGTCGTCGGGGAAGGGACCGCCGTGTAAGTCCAGGCCGGCGGGGTATGCGGATCAAATTTGGTCTTCGCTTTCGGATCGGGCGGATCGAAGGGAACCGTCACCTCCATGCACTTGGCGGAGGTCTTGCCGCCCTCCGTCGCCGGAGCGAAGCGCCACTGAAGAATCGCCTGCACTGCGGCGTCATTGAACGCCTCGCCGCCGAGCTCGGCGTGCATCGGCTCGATCGA
>CALFNJ010000213.1 GCA_937902865.1 uncultured Opitutaceae bacterium | reverse complement strand
GCGCCGACGCAGTTACCCCAGGGGGTTTTGGTTGCTACTGCGCAGACCAGAACGCAGTGACGATTCCTGGCGGGACGACCCCGCCAAAAGGCCCGGCTCGCCGCACGAGCAGGGCGCGCAAGGGAAACGGCACCGCGGGGAGCGAACGGACCTAGGCAAAGTCCGGTAAGCCCTCAATGGGGCGGCGTGAAAAAGCACGTCACCCCGCTGCAAAAGCGAAATGCAACCTGAGAGGTAAGAGGTCAGACCCGTAACGCGGGGCCAACGGCCGGCCAAAAGCTGGCGCCGTCCCCGTGGTAACGGTGCCGACGCGAGACACTGAAAATTGCAGGCGTGTCAGCACCACGTCCGGCGCGCCGCTCCCGGCAGGGAGCGTCCGAACCGGGCGCAGAGGCCTCACTCGAAAGATCCCGACCGGCAACGGTCAGGACGGTCCCGCCATGAGACCGAAACATCCGCATGCCGCGGAGAGTGGCGTCGGGAAGCACACCGCCCGCGAAAGCGAGCGCGCCCAACAGTGTGCCATCGGGAAAGAGTGCGTGGCGTCCACCCACCCCCAAATTTGGCCCCGGAACCGCAAGGTTCCGGGGCCTTATTGTTTTCGTACCGCGCCATTTGGCTGCGGCAGAAGCACCCGGATCGCCGGAATCGGACTCCGGGCGAACGTCCAACGTCCAACGTTGAACATTCAACGTTCAACTCGGAGACGGCGGAGAAGCGAGAGAACGCATGCTTCGAACTGACGGCCTTCACGAGGTGAAGCGTCAAAAGCCAAGTTCTCGGAAAGCGGGCGGCGAGCAATGGCCGCAAAGAGGTGCAAACGACGCAAAAACGATCCTCCGATTTTTTTGCGTGTTCTGTGCCTTTTTGCGGCCAACCGCCTGGACCATCAGCTTCCATCCCCTCTGCTTCCTCTGCGGATTCAGTTCGGTTCCGAGCGTTGAACGTTGGACGTTCAATGTTGAACGTTGAACGTTTTCCCCGGATCGAAAATAAAATCCGAACTATGTCTCCCCTTCCCCCCGTCCTTCTCCGCCGATTTTCCTCGCTGCTCGCGGTGACCGGCGCCCTGCTGGCCGCCGCCGTCATGTCCGCCGCCGACTCCCCCGCCTCCGCGCCTGCCGCTGCGGCTCATCCCGTGATTCCGCTCTGGCCGCAGGGCACGCCCGGCTCGCTCGGCGATCGTCCCCAGGACAAGCCGAACCTGACTTTCTACGCGGCCGATACCGCCAAGCGCAACGGCGCCACCCTGCTCGTGCTGCCCGGCGGCGGCTACGCCAACCTCGCGCCCCACGAAGGCGCCGCCTTCGCCGAATATTTTGCCGCCCGCGGCATCACCTGCTACGTCCTCCAATACCGCCTCGGCTCCGCCGGCTACCGCAATCCCGCCATGCTCCAGGACGTCTCCCGCGCGCTGCGCATGGTGCGTTCGTTCGCCAAGCGTGACGGACTCGATCCAGCCCGCGTCGGCATCATCGGCTCCTCCGCCGGCGGCCATCTCGCCGCCACGCTCATGACTCATTTCGATGCCGGCAAAGCCGACGCCGCCGACCCGATCGAACGCGAAAGCTCCCGCCCTGATCTCGGCGTGCTCTGCTACCCGGTGATCACGATGGGCGAGTTCGCCCATGCCGGCTCCCGCAACCAGTTGCTCGGCGCCAATCCGACGCCGGAGGTGCTGAAGGACATGTCCGCCGAGCTCCAGGTCACCTCCAAAACACCCCCGGCGTTCATCTGGGCGACCTTCGAGGACAAAACGGTCCCGGTCGAAAACTCCCTCATGTTCGCCGCCGCCCTGCGCAAGGCCGGCGTGCCCTTCTCGCTGCACATCTACGAAAAGGGTTCACACGGTCTCGGCCTGAAGAAAGACGCCCCGCCCTGGGCCGACGAGTGCCTCTACTGGTTCAAGGAACGCAAGTTCCTGCCCTGAGTCCGGCACCGAACCTTCCGATCCTTTTAACAGGAGACGAACCGAGATCGATCCGAGGATCGGTCTCGGTTTTTCTTTGGGTGGCCTCCGCTCGATCAGTCCGACTTCGCGTTCTTGAACGCGGGTAGCGCGAAGTCGGCGATCGTGGCGTTCAGCCCCAGGCACGCTCCGGTGGCGTCGAGTTTTTCATCCGAATGCACCTCCGCCGACGCCACCTTTGCCTCGCGATCGAGCGTGACGTCGATGTCCGCATGAGTGGGCAATTCCCCTTCCGCCCCGTCCACCCACCAGTGCAAGATCCCGTCCCGGCCAATCCGATCCGGCGACCCTAATAGCGCGAACAGGCGTTTTTCAGTCATCCCCGTTTCCACGGACCGATAGTCCCGCAGGACTTGCCGCACCGGCTGAGGGCTGTAGCGAACGCCGGTACAGCCTGCCAGCAGCAGCAGCGCAAGCATCAGGGGCAGCCCGACTTTCATGGCGGGAACCGTATCGTCACGGCTGTCCACGCGTCAAATGCGCCCTTTTGCCGGCCGCCCTGGGTTTTGCGGTCTGACTTCGTGCCTCCGTGTCTTTGTGGTGAAATTCCGACCCTCGCCAATATCACC
>CALFNJ010000212.1 GCA_937902865.1 uncultured Opitutaceae bacterium | reverse complement strand
GACCCGCGCGCTGCACGAAACCTACGCGATGGTGATCAAGGCCGCTTAAGCCGCCTCTCATTTTCCTTTCCTGTTTTGTAGCAGCCGCCGTGAGGCGGCTGTTTCGTTTTCACCGGACGAGGCGGACGTCTCGCGCAGAGGCGCAGAAGCGCAGAGAAGACCCGGACCTGATAAAACCTCCGAATGTAGGGGCGTTCCTTGCGGACGCCCGGCTCGGTTCCTCGGCAACGATCGCGGGCGTCCGCAAGGAACGCCCCTACCTCAGATCCCTCGATCTCCGTGTCTCCGTGCGAAACATCCGATGACGCGAAGTAGGGCGGGTCTCAGACCCGCCCTACGATAACGTGGGAAAGTAAGTGGTGATTTCAGCTTTCTCAGGCGGAAGGTGTTGGTGGGTTTGACCCCATCCACGTCGCCGCTACCTCTTAAGTCATGCAGGCGATCCGTATTCACGAAACTGGCGGTCCGGAGAAGCTGCGGCAGGAGGAGATTCCGCTGCCAACCCCCGGAGCGGGTGAAGTCCGCATCCGGATCGAGGCGGCGGGGATCAACTACATCGACACCTATCAGCGTGCCGGGCTCTATCCCGTGACGCTGCCGCACACGCTGGGCTCGGAAGCGGCCGGCGTCGTGACCGCGATTGGCGCGGGTGTGGAAGGGTTTCGCGTCGGGGATCGGGTGGCGTCCGCCAAGGTTGCGGGGGCGTATGCGGCCGAGGCGCTTGTGGCGACGGCTCAACTCGTGCGGGTGCCGGACGGAATCGAGACGCGCACGGCGGCGGCGCTTTTGCTGCAGGGCATGACGGCGCATTATCTGGCCTGCGATACGTTTCCACTGAAGTCGGGCGACACCGCGCTGGTGCATGCGGCGGCGGGCGGCGTGGGCCTTTTGCTCGTCCAGATCGCAAAGCTGCGCGGCGCGCGCGTGCTGGGAACGGTCGGCACGGAGGAGAAGGCGAAGCTCGCGCGGGCGGCGGGAGCGGACGAGGTGTGTCTTTACACCAAGGAAGATTTTACGGCGGCGGCGCGCCGGTTCACCAGCGGACGCGGAGTGGACGTCGTGTACGACTCGGTGGGCAAGGACACCTTCGCCGGCAGCATCGACAGCCTCCGCCCGCGCGGGACGATGGTGACCTTCGGCAATTCCAGCGGACCGGTGCCGGCATTCGCGCCGCTGCTGCTCTCGCAAAAGGGATCTTTGTTCATCACCCGGCCCACGCTCGGACACTACACCGCGACGCCGGAAGAACTGCAGGCGCGCGCCGGGGAACTCTTCGCGTGGTTGAAGGCGGGCAAGCTAAGCGTCCGTATCGGCGCGACTTTCCCGCTGGCCCAGGCGGCGGAGGCGCATCGGGCCCTCGAGGGAAGAAAAACCACGGGCAAGGTCCTGCTGGTGGTGGGTGAGGGGAAGTAACAGGTTTCAGGTAACAAGTAACAAGGGTGGGCGATCGCGGGGCTTTCGGCCAGAGGGTTGAAGGATTTTCGGTAAAAGCGCGTTTCTTCCGGTGAACGCCGAAATTGCCTTCCGAAACCCTGACTCCAATTTTCCCGCCATGACCTTGGAAAAAATAAAGGACCTGCTCCACGGCTCGGAGCGGTTCGTCCTGCACATGGTCAGCGGTCGGGTGTTCGATATTCCCCATCCGGATTTCGTGGCTCTCTCACGTTCGGAGACCTATCTGATCATCTCAGGAGAGCGAGATCGGGTGGAGTGCGTTCGGATCAATCAGATCGAGAGCGTCGATACCGCTGCGACGAACGACGACTGAGCTCAGTGGCGTTGGCTCTCTTCTGGCTTGGAGGCTGGGTCTTGAACTGTCGGCTCAAGTCGAGAACTTGGCCGACTCTGACCGCGGGGAGCCCGGCGCGCTGATGTTTGCGTGCCACCATGACTCACAAAGGCAGGTCTCCCCTGTAAAATTTGAGGTCTGTCGCTGACCTACCAGGGATTAAGAGTTGGATTTGCGGCGGAGGTCGGATGTCATTTCCTCTGAGTTGGACTGTGCCGTGCACGGTCCTCCTTTTTTTTCATGAAAACCTACCGCTATGTGAATTTCCTTTGGGATGACGCCAAGGCCAAGTCGCTCGATCCGGTCGGGCGTTTGATCTATCGTTCCAATCTGCTGGGCAGCGACCAGCGCATCACCAACACCGGCGGCGGCAACACGTCCGCCAAGATCGTCGAGAAGGATCCGCTGACCGGCGGCAAGACCGAGGTCCTCTGGGTCAAGGGCTCCGGCGGTGACCTCCGCACGAGCACCCGCGAGAATTTCTCGTCGCTCTACCAGGACAAGCTGATCGCGCTGCAGAAGGTCTATGCCGCCCGCAAGGACAAGGGCCTGAAGTCGGCCGCGGAAGACGACATGGTGGGGATGTATTTCCACACCACCTTCAATCTCAACCCGCGCGCGTCCTCGATCGACACGCCGCTGCACTCGTTCCTGCCGGGCAAGCATGTCGACCACATGCACCCGAACGCGATCATCGCAATCGCGGCCTCCGCCCGCTGCGAGAAGCTGACGAAGGAAATCTTCGGCGGCCAGATGGCCTACGTGCCGTGGATGCGCCCGGGCTTCGAGCTCGGCCTGGCGATGCAGAAGATCGAGAAGAAGAATTCCAAGGTTCGCGCCATCATGATGGGCCAGCACGGCTTCATCTCCTGGGCGGACGATGAGAAGCAATGCTACACCGATACGCTCAATTTCATCGAGCGCGCCTCGGAGTACATCGAGCAGAAATACGCCGCAAAGGGCGGCGACGCCACGGCCTTCGGCGGACCGAAGTACCAGACGCTCGAACCCGATGCCCGTCGCACGGCGCTCGCCGCGATCCTGCCCTGGCTGCGTGGACAGGTTTCCCAGCAGAAGCGCTTCATCGGCACGGTGCAGGACGACGAAAAGATCCTCCGCTTCGTGAACTCGAAGGATGCCGCACGCCTGGCCGAGCTCGGCACTTCCTGCCCGGACCATTTCCTGCGCACCAAGATCAAGCCGCTCTACGTCGATTGGAATCCGCAGGTCGAGAACGCCGGCACGCTGAAGCGGAAGCTCGCGGACGGCCTCAAGGCCTACCGCAAGGACTACGCGGACTACTACGCGAAGTGCAAACACCCGAACTCCCCGGCGATGCGCGACCCGAATCCGACAGTCGTGCTCATCCCCGGCCTCGGTATGATCGCGTGGGGCAAGGACAAGTCCGAGTCCCGCGTCACGGCTGAATTCTACAACTGCGCGGTCGAGGTCATGCGCGGCGCCGAAGCGATCGACAAGTACATCGCGCTGCCCCAGCAGGAAGCCTTCGACATCGAGTACTGGCTGCTGGAAGAAGCGAAGCTGAAGCGCATGCCCGCCGAGAAGGAACTCGCTCGCCAGGTCGTGATCGTGATCGGCGCTGGCTCGGGCATCGGCAAGGAGACGGCGTTCCGCCTCGTGAAGGAAGGCGCGCACATCGTCTGCGTCGACGTCAACGAGGCTGCGGCCAAGGCCACGGCGAAGGAGATCACCGACAAATATGGCGTGGGTATCGGCGTCGCCGGCACCGGCCTTTCGGCCTGTGGTCCCGCCGTCGGCCTCGCTGGGAATATCACGGAACGCCCGAGCATCCGGCGCATGCTGGATGACGTCGCGCTCGCCTACGGCGGCTTCGACTCGATCTGCCTCACGGCCGGCATTTTCGTGCCGACCGACACCACCGGCCACATTCCCGACGACAAGTGGACGCTGACCTTCGCGATCAACGTCATGGGCGGCTACCTCGTCGGCGACGAGGCGGCGAAGACCTGGCGTGAGCAGGGCCTGAAGGGCACCTACGTGCTGACCACCTCCGCGAACGCGACCGTGGCGAAGAAGGGCTCGATCGCCTACGACACGTCGAAGGCGGCGGCGAATCACCTGATCGGCGAGCTGGCGATCGAGCTGGCTCCGCTCGTGCGCGTGAACGGCGTTGCTCCGGCGACCGTGGTGCAGGGCAGCGCGATGTTCCCGCGCGACCGCGTTATCGGCTCGCTGGCGAAGTACAAGATTCCCTACAGCGAAAAGGAGGAGACGGCTTCACTGGTCAACAAGCTGGCCCAGTTCTATGCGGACCGGACCCTGACCAAGATGCCGATCACCCCGGCCGACCAGGCCGAGGCGTATTTCCTTCTGGTCAGCGACCGTCTGAGCAAGACCTGCGGCCAGGTGGTCGCGGTCGACGGCGGCCTGCACGACGCCTTCCTGCGCTGAGTTTTCGCAACGCAGTTTCGGCAGGGCGGGTTTCTGACCCGCCCGATGTTTCTCTGAAAGGGCGTCCGCAAGGACGCCCTTTCCTTTTGTAGTCGAGGGTGGAGCGCGTTGACCCCAACGCGCGGAGCGACGCGGCCGGCGTGAAGACACTGCAGCGCGGACGGACTCGAACAACGCGTTGGGGTCAACGCGTTCCACCTTCCACCGCCGCCCCGATCGCTCTTGCGAGGCGAAAGTGTTTCGCGAAGCTCGCCGCATGCGCCCCGTTTTTCTCGCCCTCGCGGGATTGCTGCTCGCCGCGAGCGCACGCGGTGAGATCGATCCGGCGAATTTCGACCTCAGCGTCAAACCGCAGGATGACTTCTACCAGTACGCGATCGGCGGCTGGCAAAAGCGGAATCCGATCCCACCCGCGTTCTCGCGCTGGGGCGCGTTCAACGAAGTCGACGACCGCAACAAGGACGTGCTGCGCTCCCTGCTCGAGCGGGCCGCGGCGGCGACGCAGCGCGACCGGAACCAGCAGCTCGCGGGGGATTTTTATGCGAGCGGGATGGACGAGGCGGCCATCGGCGCGGCGGGCCTCATGCCCTTGCAGCCGCCGCTGGCGCGGATTGCGGCGATCAAGGATGCGGCGGACGTACAGGCGGTCATCGCGCATCTGCATCGCTACGGGATTTATCCGGGATTCTATTTCACCTCCGAGCAGGACCCGAAGGACAGCACCCGGATGATCGCGGCGGCCGGACAGAGCGGGCTGGGGCTGCCGGACCGGGATTACTACGTGCGCACGGATGCGAAATCCGTGGAGCTGCGCGCGCAGTACGTCGCTCACGTGGAGCGGATTTTCATCCTGGCGGGAGATGCCCCGGATGCAGCCCGCAACGAGGCGCAGGCGGTGATGCGCCTGGAAACTGCGCTCGCGCAAGGCTCCCGCACCAATGTGGCGTTGCGCGATCCGGTGGCGAACTACCACAAGCTGGACCTGGCCGCCCGGCAGGCGCTCACGCCCCATTTCGACTGGCAGCGGTATGCTCGCGAGATCGGGCTGGCCGGCGATCCCGGCGAAGTCGATGTGGGTCAGCCGGAATTCTTCCAGGCGCTTGACCGGGGGCTGACCGAGATGCCGCTGCCGGATTGGCGAGATC
>CALFNJ010000211.1 GCA_937902865.1 uncultured Opitutaceae bacterium | reverse complement strand
GACGCCGGGCGTCGGCCTCATCTCGCCGCCGCCGCACCACGACATCTATTCGATCGAGGACCTCAAGCAGCTCATCTACGACCTCCGCTGCTCGAATCCCGAGGCGCGCGTGTCGGTGACCGAGGCGACGAGCGTCCAGTAGCGGTTCGGGTTGAAGTTGACCTCCAACTCGGTGCCGACGGAGTGGACGTCCGTGGTCGCGCCGATCGGCGGCGTGGCGTTGGTGTAGTAGGCCGTGTCCGCCGCGCTGAAACCCGTGATGCGCTGCACCTCGCTCGCGACCTGGTCGGTCGTCCAGGTCGGGTTCGTGGTCTGAACCCAGTGCGTGGCGTTGTCGTGCAGGTTGAGGAACGGCGTGGGATTGCCCGCACCCGTGGTCTGGAAATCGACGCGGAGCACGCGGCCGGCCATCGTGCTCATGTCGCTGGTCTGCGCGTCACGCTGGTAGTCGTCGAAGTGGCTGGCGCGGATGCCCAGCTTGCCGCCGAACAGGTTCAGTCCGAGGCCCCAGCTCTTGTCGCTGCCGGTCGGATTGGGGAGCGGGTTCTTGAACAGGTCCTGCGCCGGATTGACGGGCAGGAAGCTGTGCGAGCGGTTGTAGTTCACCGAGAGGTTGCCGAGCACCTCGCCGAGGAACCGGCCGCCGTCGTTGCTGCGCGCGAGCGCGCTGGTCACGGGCGTGTCGGAGAAGGGACGCGCGACGAACTGCACGTTGGTGGTCTGGCCGCCGTTGCGGAAGTAATCGCCGCTGGCCCAGCCGTCGGTGATCGCCGTGTTGAACGTCACGCCGTCCGGATTGAGGAAGGCGTTGGTGGGCGTGCCGGGGTTGCCGAACTTCGTGTAGGTGGCGTCATGGCGAATGCCGAAGGTCGTCACCAGCCGATCACCGATGAGGTGATTCTGGATGACGGCGCCGAGGGTCTTGATGGAGACCTTGCTGTTGAAGGTGCCGCCGGTCTTGTCCGCGCCGACCGCGGAGAGGGCGATGTTCTCCTTCACCATCGCACCGGTGGCGGCGTTGCCCCAGACGAAGGGATAGTTGCCGTACTTGAAGTCACCCGGAGCGTAATCGACGTTCTGGCCGCTCGCGTCACCGACGTAGTAGCGATAGAGACCCTGGGTCAGGTTGATCACGGTGGGAGTGCCGGTCGGGCCCGACTGGAAGCCGCGGTAGGTGCCGGCGGGAATCCAGGAGACGTTGGAGGACATGGCCTCGCGGTAGGAGTACTGGCGGTTCACGCGGTACTTGTACTCGTCGTAACCGGTGATCTGGAACCAGCCGAGCTGCTTGAGGAACTTGTTCTCGCTCGTGGTCAGATCGAGGCGGTAGGCGAGCTGGGCGCGGGTCGTGTCCCAGCGGGCCGGCTGCGAAGCCAGGCGGGGCTTGTCCACGCTCAGGTAGGGCCGGAGGAAGAACGGATTCGGCGTGCCGTCGAGCAGGCGCTCGTTGACGTCGACCGTGAGCTGGCCGGACTGACCGTTGTCGTTCGCGATGCCGATGAGGTTGCGGGTCCAGCGGGCGGAGTCCTCGCGCATGAAGCCGACCTGGGCCGCGAGGGTCTGGTTCGGCGTGTTGATGATCATCTGGTCGAGCTGGATGTTCGACGTGGTCGTGCGGTCGGCGAAGTAGTTGGGCGCCGAGAGATTGATCGAGGACCAGTCGTAGATGCTCTTGTTGCTGATCGTGGGCGTGGTGTTGAAAAGCGGCTGCGAGAACGGACGCGGCGCGGTGCCCGAGAAGACGGCGCCGGCGGCGGCGGTCGGCTGCACGAAGCGGGCGGCCTGCAGGGTGGCCTGGGTCGGGCCGGCGGTGCTGGTGGTGCCGCGGGCGGCGGACCAGTAGGACAGACCGTTCCGATCGATGAACATCTGGCTGTGGTCGTTGCCGAGGTAGGCGACCGAGAAGTAATCCGGGCCGTTGTAGGTGGCCGCGGTCACGGTCGCGACCGTGGCGCCGTTGATGTGGATCTGCTGCGTGATCGGATCCCAGGTGGGACGGCCGCTGGCGTTCCAGTAGGAGAGGTTGTCACGGGGCGGCAGGGCATTCGGGCGGTTGCCGTAGGAGTGGTAGTACATCAGCGAGGCGCTGATCGTGGTGTTCCGGAACGGCTGGTACTTGATCATACCGTTGTAGCGCTCCGTATCGACGCCGGAGGGCTCGCGCTGGAAACCATCGTGCTGGAAGACGGCGCTGCCGCGGATCGCCAGCTTGCCGGCGATGAGCGGACGGTTGATGTCGAGGCTGGCGCGGTAGCCGTCGAAACTGTCGCCACGCAGCTCGGTGCGGGTGCGGCTGTCCGTCAGGTTGGCCGAGGCCGGGACCTGGTTGACGGTGCCGGACGGGTTGCCGAGGCCGAAGACATTGGCGTTCGGTCCGCGGCTGATTTCAACCGCGTCGACCGCGATCGGATCGAGCGGAACGCGGCCCATCGTCTCGATGTTGCCGAGGGAGATGTTGGCCGGAGCGAGGCCGCGCACGCGATTCGCCTGCGTCGGGTTGATCTGGACGTTGTCGGAGAGGCTGCCGTTGCGGTCGAGGGTGTAGTCGGTGTAGGTGCCGGTGCCTTCGGTGCCCGCGGTGTAGAGGAAGATGTCATTGATATCGAGCATCGCGAAGTCCGACATCTGCTGCTTGCCCACGACCGTGATCGAGGAAGCCATGTCATCCAGCTTCGCGTTGAAGCGCGTGCCGGACATCGTGTTCGAGGAGTAGTAACCGTTGGTCTGGGAGACGACCTCGAACGGGGACAGCTCGACCGTTTCTCCCTGCGGCTTGGCGGCGCCGGTCGTGACCGGTACCTGCTTGGCCTGGTCGGCCTGCATCGCGGCGATCTCGTCGGAGTCGAGGCGGCCGTTCCGGTTCTTGTCGTATTTCGCCAGGGCGGCGGCATCGGTCGCGGATGCGGCCGCCTGTTGCGCGTAGGCAAACGGACTGGCGAGCAGCAGCGCGGCTGCGGACAGAAGCAGCAGCCGGGAGGGCAGTGGGTTTTTGCTTGGGTTCATGGGTAAATCCTCGGGGTCACGTGTCCGCGCGGGGGTGCGCATATTGGGACACGTGTCCTAGTTTTGGGAAGGCGGTGCGCAAGGCAAGAAATTAAACAGGCCGGCCGCGGGGCGGCTAGAGACGCGGCGGAAAGGATCGAAGGTGCACGCGTCCGAAATAAAGACGCCGGGGAAAATCCCCGGCGTGGATGCGAACGCGAGAAGTGCGGCCGGCTCAGGCCGGCTTCTTGGCGGGCAGCGCGCGAGTCGAGATCTCTGTTTTCAACCGTTCCAGATACTGCGCGAACGGCTGCACGCCCTCTTCGCCGCGGGCGCGGCTGCGGACGGAAACGCTCCGGGCCTCGGCCTCCTTGGCGCCGAGCACGAGCGTGTACGGAATCTTCTCCAGCTCGGCCCGGCGGATCTTGGCGCCGAGCTTGTCGTTGTGCTCGTCGAGGGAGGCGCGCGCGCCGGCCGCCTTGAGTTGCGCGAGAAGGTCACGGCCGTAGTCGAGTTGCTTCTCGCTGATCGGCACGAGGCGCACCTGTTCCGGCGCCAGCCAGGCGGGAAAGTCACCGGCGAAATGCTCGATGAGCACGCCGCAGAAGCGCTCCATCGAGCCGAAGGGCGCGCGGTGGATCATCACCGGGCGGTGTGGCTGGTTGTCCGCGCCGATGTAGCTGAGGTCGAAGCGCACGGGCAGGACGTAGTCCACCTGCACCGTGCCGAGCTGCCATTCGCGGCCGATCACATCCTTGATGACGAAATCGATCTTGGGACCGTAGAATGCGGCCTCGCCGGGTTCCTCGGTGAACGGAACCCCGAGCGTTTTCGCGGCCTCGCGGCACGCCGCTTCGGCGAGATCCCATTTCTCCGGATCGCCGGCGAATTTCTTGCCGTCGGGGTCACGCAGTCCGACGCGAACCCGGTAGTCAGACATGCCGAGCGTGGTCAGAACGGTCTTCACGAGCGAAAGACAGCCCAGCACCTCGGTCGCAACCTGTTCCGGCGTGCAGAAGAGGTGGGCGTCGTCCTGGGTGAAGCCGCGGACGCGGGTCATGCCGTTGAGCTCGCCGGACTGTTCCCAGCGATAGACGGTGCCGAACTCCGCCAGCCGCACCGGGAGGTCGCGATACGAGTGCGGCTGCGAGGCGAAGATCTTGATATGGTGCGGGCAGTTCATCGGCTTCAGCATGAAGCCGTCGAGCAGCTGCGTCGGATCCATGATCCGCTCCTTTGCAATCACGTCCTTGCCGGCCCGGCGGTTGATCTCGTCAGCGAACTGCTGTGAGACTCCTTCCAGTCGCGTGGTGAGTTCGGCGCAGCTGCAGCCCTCCATCGCGAGCTGGGCCCTGGCGACGGGTTAGGGGACCGCGGTGAATTGCGACTCCTTGTAATAAGGGAAGTGGCCCGAGGTCTTGTAGAGGGTGAGCTTGCCGATGTGCGGCGTGAACACCTGTGCGTAGCCCTGCTTGCGCAGCTCGTCGGCGATGAAGGTCTGCAGCTCCTGCCGGATGATCGCGCCGGCGGGCGTCCAGAGGATGAGTCCCTGGCCGACATCGTCGTCGATATGGAACAGTTTCAGTTCCTTCCCGAGCTTGCGGTGGTCGCGGGCCTTCGCCTGCTCCTGCCGCTCGAGGTATTGCGCGAGTTCCTCCTTGGTCGGAAACGCCGTGCCGTAGATGCGCTGGAGCTGCTTGTTCTTCTCGTCACCGCGGTGATAGGCGCCGGCGATCGAGAGCAGCTTGAACGCCTTCAGCTTGGCGGTGTAGCGGACGTGCGTGCCCGCGCAGAGGTCCATGAACTCGCCGTTCTGGTAGAACGAAATCTTTTCCCCCTCGGGAATGTCGGCGAGGCGGCCCAGCTTGTAGCGCTCCTGGCCGCGGGACTTGATGATCTCCACCGCTTCCTCGCGGGAAACTTCCTTGCGGATGAACGGCTGGTTCTCGTCCGCGACCTTCTTCATCTCGGCCTCGATCTTCACGAGATCCTCGGCGGTCAGCTTGTGGTCGAGATCGATGTCGTAGTAGAAGCCGGTGTCCGTCGGCGGACCGATGTCGAGCTTGGCATCGGGAAAGATGCGCAGCAGCGCGGTCGCCAGGATGTGCGACGCCGAGTGGCGGAGTTCTTCGAGGGGAGTCATCACGGGAAGGTGGAAAGTGGAAGGAGGAGGACGGAAAGCCAAGTCAGGCTTTGGGTGGGGAATGGGATGGAGAGAATTGTGAGCTAAAGCGGATTTTTGAGAGAAAGTGGCGGCTTGATTCGTTTTAGAGGGTAGACCATTTCATCACCATGCGAGCTTCATTGGAGCAGCTTTTCGGAAAGCCTGTTCACTTTCCGGTCGAGATTACCCTTTCAAGCGGAGACCGGCACCTGCTTCC
>CALFNJ010000210.1 GCA_937902865.1 uncultured Opitutaceae bacterium | reverse complement strand
GCCAGCCGACCAGCACGGGATGCTCACCCAGCGTCGCCGCCTGATGCGCGAGGGCGATGAAGACCTGCTGAGTGACGTCGTTGGCCAGATGCACGTCTCCCCCGACGCGGCGCAAGGCGGCGGAATAAACGAGATCGAGATGGCGCCGCACGAGCTCCGTGAAGGCGGCTTCCGAGCCGTCGCGGGCATACTGGCGGAGGAGTTCAGCGTCATCCATGGGTCGATCATCCCAAAGTAGCCGCTGAATTCAAAAGCGGACATGAAATCGCATCCGGGCCAAGTGTTCGGCAGTTCGCACAGAGGCGCAGCGACGCGGAGAAATCCAGGCTCTCGATCGCCGAATAAAAAGATCGGCTGCCCGGAGAATCCGACAACATCCGGACTGGCCGCCAAAAGGCGCAGACAACGCAAAAAACGATCCTGCTGAGGCGCAGCCGAGGCGGTTTAGGTCTGGCGAAATCACCCTCTCCTTCCACTGTGAGAAATACCCCCAACGCTGGCGCGTATGCGCTGGCGTATCCCCTCCCCCAGTCTGCCCTCCATCGGTTCGCCCCATGAAAATCCTCCTGCCTGCCCTGCTTTCGGTCATCGCTCCCTCCTTCGCCCTCGCGGCGGCGGCGGATCAGCCGCCCGCCATCGCCTACACTTCGCCGAGCCAGAAAACGCCGCTGCACACGACGTTCGTGGACTGGGACTCGCTCGCCGTGCGCACCACGGCCTCCGGCGCGTCGCGTGCGGTCTTCGACAATCCCACGCCGGTCCTCGAGAAGTTCGAGATGCACATCACCACGCTCGAGGGCGGCAAGACATCGCATCCGCCACACCATCATCCGTGGGAGGAAATGCTCTTGGTGAAAGAAGGCACCGTGGAGGTATCGATCAACGGCAAGCTGATGCGGGGCGGACCGGGAGCACTGATCTTCTATGCTTCCAACGATGTTCATAACATCAAGAACGCCGGCGACACGCCCGCCACCTATTACGTGATGAACTTCTACACGGACCTCGTGCACACGGCGTCGGACAAGCCGGCGGCGGAGCAGGCCGTGCCGGGCAAACTTCCTTCCGGGATCATCGACTGCAACAGCCTGCCGGTCACCACGACACCGACCGGCTCGCGCGTGACCGTAGTCAACTCCTCCACCCTCACGTTCCCCATGCTGGGCAGTCACATCACGACACTCGCGGTCGGCCAGACCACGCAGGCGGAGATGGTCGATCCGGGCGACGAGCTTTTCATCGTCAAGGCCGGTACGCTCGAGGTGACCGTCAACGGTGTGGCCGTGAGACTGAAGGAAGGCTCGTTCTTCTACTGCGCGCCGAACGACAAGCGGACGCTGCGGAACATCGGCCAAGTTCCGGCGAGCTATCACGTGATCAAGATCATGTCGGCAAAGTCGCCGAAATGATTTGGCCGGGCTCTAACTGAAGCAACGGGCGCGCAAAGGCGGGTCGGGAGACCCGCCCTACTCTCGTTGCACGCCTTTGTCTCTTTGCGGTGAACCTCCGCTGGGAAAGTTTCCGCGTCGGAAAATAAAAACGCGCCGAAGTTTCCTTCGGCGCGTTGGAGAGAGAAACTGCTGATCCGGATCAGCTCTTGGCTTCGGGAGCGGCCTCGGGCGTCGGAGCGACTTCCGCGGGAGCGGCGTCAGACTTCGGGGCCTTGGCCTTCTTCGCCTTGGCCGACTTCTTGCCCTTGGACTTCTTGTAGCCGGTGTCGTCGGCCTTCACGAACTCGATCAGGGCCATTTCCGCGGCGTCGCTGATGCGGGCGCCGAGCTTGTAGATGCGGGTGTAGCCGCCGTTGCGATTGGCGAACTCCTTGTACTTCTCGTTGAAGAGCAGCGTGACGGCGTTTTCGTCGCGCACATCGCTGAGGGCGAGGCGGCGGAGATGGAGCGCGTCCTTCTTGTCGGTCTTGGCCGCGGCGTGCTTCGCCTTGGTGATGACCTTCTCGATGAAGGGCCGCAGGGCTTTCGCCTTGGTGAGCGTGGTCTGGATGCGACCGTGGGTGATCAGAGCGACGGCGAGATTGGACATCATCGCGCGGCGGTGTTCGACGGTCACGCCCAGGGAAGCGTGGTGTTTGTTATGACGCATGGTGTGGTGTTTTTAGCGGTCCCCGATCGGCAATCCGGTCGCAGCGTTGG
>CALFNJ010000209.1 GCA_937902865.1 uncultured Opitutaceae bacterium | reverse complement strand
TCACCGGCACGATGCCCGGTTCCTTGAACCACGTGCCGAGCCAGCCGCTGGCCGCGAACAGGGCGGCCGCGATGATCCACGACGTCGTGAACACGACGCCGGTGGCGGAGCGGATCTTGTCGTTGTCGAGGTCCGGTTCGCGCTGCAGGTAATAGCTGACGCCGAAGTCGCGGAACACCTGCGCGAAGTTCACGAACACGACGGTCATCGAATAGATGCCGATCTCGCTCGGGCTCAGGATCCGCGCCAGCAGGATGCTGACGATGAACTGCAGGACCTTGGTGCCCGAAGTCGCGAAGAAGTTGATGACGAGCGAACGACGCAAATCTGCCATGACAGGGCAACCGGGGAGAAGAAAACGCGCCGAGAATCAGGCCGGCGCGTTGGAGATCAGGTGGATGGCCTGGCGCGACGTCGTCTTGTACTTGGTGTTGATGAAGCGCATCGGCCCGATGAAGGCCACGCCCGCGCCGATGCCGGCGCCCTGACCGCGAAAGCCTTCAACCCTTTCCGCCACAACGAGGCAGGTCCATCCGGACCTGCCTCATTTTTTTTGTCATCCAGCGCGCGCGAATTTCCACCGCAAAACCGCTGGTAAAAATTCAGCGTCCGCTCGTTGGCCCCCGTCTCTCCCCACCGGTCTCCTGCCCATTCCCTTAGGGTTACAACCCGGGCGACACCAAGGGTTAATTCCTCAGACGCCATCTCCTTGCATTTATAATTCGTTAAAAAATAATGATGGAAGAACGGCGACACGAGTCGCTGGTTTCGGCCCCCGCCATGAAAATTCTTCACCTCGAAGATAACGTTATCGACGCCGAATTGGTGGGAGAGCTTTTCGTGGAGGAATGGCCCGAGGCTCAGGTCAAGGTCGTGGATAACCGCACGGATTTCCTCCAGAATCTGCACACCGGCTACGATCTGATCCTGTCGGATTTCAGCCTCGTCAATTTCAACGGCCTCGAAGCGCTGACGATCGCGCACGAGCGCGTGCCGGATGTCCCCTTCATCTTTTTCTCCGGCACCATCGGCGAGGAACGGGCGCTGCAGGCGCTGCGCGCCGGGGCCAGCGACTATGTGATCAAGGATCGCCCGAAGCGCCTGATCAGCGCGATCCAGCGCTCGCTCAACGAGGTGAAGCTGCGCCGCGAGCGCCGCGAGGTGGAGGAGCAGATGCTGCGGGTGCAGCGGTTGGAGAACATCGGCATGCTCGCCGCCGGCATGGCCCACGATTTCAACAATGTGCTCGCGCCCGTGCTCATGAGCGTGCCGCTGCTCCGCTCGCGCCTCTCGGCGGACGCCGACCAGCGCATCCTGAACAGCATCGAGAGCAGCGCGCACCGCGGCGCGGGCCTCGTGCGGCAGATTCTCGGCTTCGCCCACGGCGCCACCGGCGCGCCGCAGCTCATTCAGCCGAAGCATCTCTTCAAGGAGCTGATCGGCGTGATGCAGCAGACGTTCCCGAAGAACGTGAAGGTGGTGGACGAGGTGGAGGGCGGACTCTGGCCGTTGACCACCAACCCGACGCAATTTCACCAGATTCTGCTGAACCTCTGCGTCAACGCCCGTGACGCGATGCCCAACGGCGGCACGCTGCGGGTCAAGGCGTCCAACCGGAAGTTCGACGAGCTCAGCGCCGCCGCCATCCCGGGCGCCAAACCCGGCCCCTATTTGGTCGTCGAGATCATCGACACGGGCACCGGCATTCCGCCGGAAGTGCTCGCTCGGATCTGGGATCCGTTTTTCACCACGAAGGAAGCCGGCCGCGGCACCGGACTTGGCTTGGCCACCGTCCGTGGCATCGTCGAGGGCCATCAGGGCGTCATCACCGTGCTCACCAAGCCCGGCGCCGGCACGACTTTCCAGGTGCTGCTGCCCGCGTCGCCGGGCAATGAGGTCGCCAAGGACTCCGATGCGACGGCGAACATTCCGCGCGGCAATGGGGAGCTTATCCTCGTCGCTGACGACGACGCCAGCGTGCGCGACGTCACGAGCGCCACGCTCACCGGCCACGGTTATCGCGTGCTCGCGGCCGCGGACGGCACGGAAGCCGTCGCGCTGTTCGCGCCGCGCTGCCTTGAGATCAAGGCGGTGATCACTGACCTCGACATGCCGAATCTCGATGGCTCCGCCCTGGCGCGCATCGTCCGCACGATGAATCCCTCCGTCCAGATGGTCACCGTCAGCGCCTCCGCCGAGCCGGACGACCCGCGCCGTCACTCCCCCGTCGCGGGCACGTTCCTGTCCAAGCCTTTCACGTCGGAAATGCTGCTCAAGACCCTGAACCAACTGCTCGGCCAGAAAGTCCTGCCGGAGCAGACGTTCGTGAAATAAGCGGGCTCACGTGGGCGGGCGGCGGGGGTTGATGGCCGCGAACGCGCGCAGAATCCGCAAAAGCATTCTGCTGCGAACTTTTTTGCGAGGTCTGCGCCATTTTGCGGCCATCGCGACCGGCATTCCCGCAGTTCGCTCCGCCGACCGAAAATCCAGCGGCCGGCTATCTTATCGCAGCCCCACGGGCGTTCCGAGAACCTCGCGCAGAAGCCAGGCGCGACGCAGACTGCTGGGATCGCGGAGATCGCCCCGCAACCCCCGAGCCACCGTCGCTGATTCCGGTTCCTTCAAGGTCGCTGTCAATGAAGCGGAAGTGGCTGCCGCCCGCCGCTCCCGTTCACGTTCCGCCAGCGCTTCAACCGCCGCGCGACGTTCCGCCGCGAGCTTCTCGGCTTCGCGCGCCGCGATTTCCACCTTGGTCGGACGCGCCAGCTCCCAGCGTTCCTCCGCTGGTTCACGCGCGCGCTCACGCTCGGCGGCGGCTTTCGCGGCGTCCTCGATGCGCTTCAGCGCCTCGGTCATCTTCGCCTCCATGCGCTCGCGCAGTGTGCCGCCCGCTGACTGGGCGACCGGACGCGGAGCAAGCGTCGAGGAAGCGACGGGACGCTCCGAGGGAGCGGCGGACGGATGAGTCGGCCTCGCCGTTCCGGCGCGCCGCTCGGCGATCTTGCGCCGGATTTCCTCCTGAATGCGCCGCGTGCGCTCCACCTGCTCGTCCGCCGCGGACGGTTCGTTCAAAGGAGGAGGCCCATCCGTCCTGTCCTCCGCCGCTTTGTCTTTCGTCTGCTTGAGCCAATAGGCGAAGGCTGCCGCCAGCATGACGACGATTTGCAGATGCTCCAGAATCCAGTTCATGCGAAGGGAAACGCCGGTGCGCGGTGAGCTTCGTAATCAGGGCGCATCACGACATCATTTCTTTCCGTCGGGCTGGGCGATCGACCCCCGCATGGAAGTGTCGGCCTGGATGTTCTCCATCTTGTAATAATCCATCACGCCGAGCTTTCCCGCCCGGAAGGCCTCCGCCATGGCGAGCGGCACCTGGGCCTGGGCCTCGACCACCTTGGCCTGCATTTCCTGGACGCGGGCCTTCATCTCCTGCTCGACCGCGACGGCGGCCGCCCGGCGGATTTCCGCCTGAGCCTGGGCGATGCTCTTGTTCGCCTCGGCCTGCGCTTCCTGCAGCTTGGCGCCGACATTTTCGCCCACGTCCACGTCGGCGATGTCGATCGAGAGAATCTCGAAGGCGCTGCCCACATCGAGGCCACGCGCCAGCACCGTCTTGGAAATGCTGTCGGGCGATTCGAGCACCGTCTTGTAGGTCTCGGAGGTGCCGATCGTGGACACGATGCCCTCGCCCACGCGGGCGATGATCGTCTCTTCCTTCGCGCCACCGACAAAGCGGTCGAGATGCGTGCGCACGGTCACGCGTGCCTTCACCTTTACCTGGATGCCGTCCTTGGCGACGCCATCGATCGTCGTGCGGCCGCTCTCGGGATTCGGACAGTCGATCACCTTCGGGTCGACCGAGGTGCGCACCGCCTCGAGCACGGACTTGCCCGAGCCTTTCGTCGCAAGGTCAACCGCGCAGGCGCGATCCCAGCCAAGCTCGATGCCGGCCTTTTGGGCCGCAACAATCGCCTGCACCGTCGGCACGACGTTGCCGCCGGCGAGATAATGCGCCGCGATCTTGTCGGTCGAGACCTCGATGCCGGCCTTCACCGCCGTGATCCGGGCATCGACCACCAGGCTGTAAGGCACGCCGCCGAGGCGCATGCCGATGAGGTTGAACACGCTGACAGGCGCGCCGTTCATTCGCGCCTTCAGCCAGGTGCCGAGATAGGAGAAGAAGATCCCCACGACGACGAGGCCGATGATAACGACCGGGATCCCGATGATAAGAGACGTGTTGGACATGTTAGTTCAGGTTTTGGAAACGATCAGACGAAAGTTATCGACGCCGACGACGCGGAGCGGCGTGCCCTTGGCCGCGTGGCCCGATTGGCAGAAGGCTTCATAGCGGCGGCCCTCCACCGCGACATAGCCGCTCGGCGCGAGCGTCGTGAGCGCCTCGGCATTCCGGCCCACCACGGCCTCGCTCGGCGCCACGGGCGGCTGGCTGGTCGCGTCCACCTTGGCCTCCACGACGAGTCCGCGACCGAAGCGCGTCCGCGGCAGCACGATCAATTCGAGATAGATCGTCACGCCCAGCAGTGCCACCGCCGCCAGTGTCGCGACGCCGGCCGCGGTCGCGCCCATGACCTGATAGGCGACCACGCAGCCGATGAGCATCAGCACCCCACCGACAATCGCAAACAGGAACCTCGCGGCGAACACATCCCCAGCCAGCAGCACCACGCAGACCAGGCCAAGCAGGATCACCGCGCTCATGCTTCGCCCTTCTCCACGCTGAGACAGAAGTCCGTCTGTACCCGCACTACCACGGGAACACCTGTATCGATCGCTCCAATCTCCACCCGGGCCTCGTAACGG
>CALFNJ010000208.1 GCA_937902865.1 uncultured Opitutaceae bacterium | reverse complement strand
AGCACGGCCCCGCCGGCGCCGCCGCGGGCTGCGCGCGGCTGGCGCACATCTTCGGCCGGGACCGGCTGTTCGTCGAACTCCAGCGGCATCACGTGCGCGGCGAGGACCGCACCGTCCGCGCCCTCCGCGACCTCGCCGAGGCCCAGGGCCTGCCGCTCCTCGCCACGAATGGCGTGAGCTACGCCACGCCCGCCGACCGCGAGGTCCTCGACGCCTTCACCTGCATCCGCCAGCACACGCACCTCGACGCCGCCGGCCGGCTGCTCGCGGCCAACGCCGAGCGTCATCTCAAGACGCCCGCCGCCATGGCCGCGCTCTTCGCCGATCTGCCCGAGGCCGTGCGCAATACCGCGCGGCTCGCCGACCAGCTCGAGTTCGGGATGGACAAGCTCGGTTACGAATTTCCGACCTACGAGGTGCCGACCGGGGAAACGATGGACTCGTACCTCCGGAAACTCGTCGAGGCCGGAGCACGCAAACGCTACGACTGAAACCCCTCGTCCGAAGTCCGGGCCAAGATCGATCAGGAGCTCACGCTCATCGCCAAGCTGAAGTTCGCCGGGTATTTTCTCGTCGTCTGGGACATCTGCGAGTTCTGCCGGAACAATAACATCCTCGTGCAGGGTCGCGGCTCCGCGGCGAACAGCGTGGTCTGCTACGCGCTGGAAATCACCGTCATCGACCCCATCGGCCAGCACCTCCTGTTCGAGCGCTTCCTCACCGAGGGCCAGACCTCGTGGCCGGACATCGATCTGGACCTGCCCAGCGGCGACCGACGCGAGGCCGCGATCCAGGAGATCTACCGCCGTTACGCGCCGCGCGGCGCCGCCATGACCGCCAATGTCATCAGCTACCGCGGCCGCAGCGCGATGCGCGAGCTCGGCAAGGTGCTCGACCTGCCGGAAAACCTCACCGAGCGGTTCTCCTCGCTCTACGCCAACGGCGATTTCCCCCAGACGCTAAAATTGCAGCAGCAACTCCAGATGGCCGGCCTGCCCGCCAATCATCCCCGGCTGCCCGCGCTCGTGTCGCTCTATGAAAAGGTCCGCGGCCAGCCTCGCCATCTTGGGCAGCACAGCGGCGGGATGATCATCTGCCGCGGCCAGCTCGACTCGATCGTGCCGCTCGAGAACGCCTCCATGCCGGGGCGCGTCGTCGCGCAGTGGGACAAGGAGGACTGCGAGGACCTGCGCATCATCAAGGTCGACTTCCTCGGTCTCGGCATGATGGCCGCGCTCCAGGATTCGTTGACGCTTTGCGAACAGCGGAAGCGTCCCGTGGACCTCACGAAAATCCCCAAGGACGATCCCGCGACCTTCGCCCTGCTCCAGCGCGCCGACACCATCGGCGTCTTCCAGGTGGAATCGCGCGCCCAGATGGCGACGCTGCCGCGGCTGAAGCCAAACTGCTTCTACGACATCGCCGTGCAGGTCGCGATCGTCCGGCCCGGGCCGATCCACGGCGACGCCGTCAATCCTTACCTCAAGTGCCGCGCCGATCCGTCGCAGATCCGCTATCTCGACGAACGCCTGCGGCCCATCCTCGAGCGCACCCTCGGCGTGACGCTGTTCCAGGAGCAGATTTTGCAGATCGCGATGGCACTTGGAAATTTCACCGGCAAGCAGGCGTCCGATCTCCGCCGCGCGATCGACTTCAAGCGCTCGGAGGACCGGCTGAAGCTGATGCTGGAAGAACTCCGCGTCGCCATGGCCGGCAACGGCGTGAGCAAGGAGGCGTCCGACTTCGTGCTGACCTCCGTCGCGACCTTCGCGCTCTACGGTTTTCCGGAAAGCCACGCGCTCAGCTTCGCGATGATCGCCTACTCCAGCTCCTGGCTGAAGGTGCACCGCGCGCCGGAGTTCTACGTCGGCCTGATCAACAATTACCCGATGGGCTTCTACAGCGTGGCCACGCTGATCCAGGACGCCCGCCGTCACGGCGTGCGGGTGCGGCCGGTGTGCTGCGCCGCCTCGGAGTGGCTGACGACGGTCGAGACGGACGACGCCATCCGGATCGGATTTCATCGCGTCAAGGGACTCGGCGAGGCGGCCGGCCGCGCGATCGTCGCGGCCCGCGCGGCGCGGCCGTTTGCCTCGGTGCACGATTTCCTCGCCCGCACCGGCGTCGATCCCGCCGCCCGCCGCGCCCTCGCCGCCGCCGGCGCGCTCAACGTCCTCGCCGGCCACCGCCGCGCCGCGCTCTGGCGCGTGGAGGAGGCCCCGCCGCAGGACGATCTCTTCAGCGCCATCGCGCCGGACGAGACGGAGCCCGTGCCGCTCGAGGCCATGACGCATTTCGAGCGCATTGCCGCGGATTATCGGACGCTCTCCCTGACCGTCGGCGACCATCCGATGAAGACGCTCCGCGACAGCCTGCCGGACGTCCTCCGCGCGGCCGATCTGGTCGGCACGGCCAATGGCGCCTGGGTGACGGTGGCCGGCAGCGTCATCTGCCGGCAGCGGCCCGGGACGGCGAAAGGCTTCGTCTTCGTCAGCCTCGAGGACGAGACCGGCATCGCCAACGCCGTGGTCCGCCCGGCGCTGTTCGAGGAATTCCGCCTCCTGATCACGCAGGAATCGGCCCTGATCATCCGTGG
Organism: uncultured Opitutaceae bacterium; assembly: GCA_937902865.1. Classification (GTDB taxonomy): domain Bacteria; phylum Verrucomicrobiota; class Verrucomicrobiia; order Opitutales; family Opitutaceae; genus CAIUWA01. The sequence goes on along the minus strand of CALFNJ010000208.1, from coordinate 1,713 downwards.
CCGTTTGCAAAGCCACCAGGGCGTCATCCACATCAAGGCCGAGCAGGTGAGCCCCCTCGCCCGCGCCGAGCTGCCGGTGGAAGCGTCGCATGATTTCCACTGACAGAACGTTCAACGTTCAACGCTCAACATCCAACGTTCAACGCCAGGCAAAGCATGAAGGTCGTGCCAATGCGCTTCGATCCGCCAACCCAAAGCCAGTCTCGCGCAGAAGCGCTGAAGCACGGAGATCGGACTCAAAATCAGTTGGATCGATGGCCGACCTCTGCGTCTCCGCGCCTCTGCACGAGACTGGTTTGGGGATCGGCGCGTTGAACGTTGAATGTTCAACGTTGGACGTTGAACGTTTTCTCCGCCCGCTCGCCCCCGCCCGCTCGCACCATGTCCTCCTCTTCCGGAGAAACTCCCGCCCACCGGCGGCTCAAGCGCCTCGCCCTGGTCTGGGCCCAGGCGAACGGCCTGCCGCTGTGCGCGACGGAGGTCGTGGTGCCGCGCAGCCATTTCCGCGCGGATGTCGTCGCGGCGACGCGGCGGGTGGGTTCCGCAAACGGTCGCGTGGCGATCTTCGAGTGCAAGCAGTCGCGTTCCGACTGGCTGCGCGACGGCGCCGTGGAGGAAACCACCCGCGAACTCGCCACCGGCCTGAGCCAGCGCGTGGCGGAATTGCGCGATCTGGTCGCCGGCCATCGGCCGGACCTGCGGCGCGGCGAAAGCCTCTTTCCGGAATTCGACGCCTATGACTACGCCGGCCTGCGTCACGACACCCTGCATCGTCTGGAGACCCGCCTGAAGACGCTGCAGCGCAAGCTCGGCCAGAGCGTGAAGTTCGACCGCCTCGGCCGCTACGCCGGCTGCAATCTCCGCTACGTCGTGACCGAACCCGGCATCGCGCACGCCCACGAAATCCCCGTCGGCTGGGGCTGGCTCGTCCGCCGCGAGGATGCGCTGGTCCTCGAAACGAAGCCGGTGCTCACCGCGTGCACGGTCGAAACCCGCCTCCTCCTGCTCGAACGCATCGCCCAGGCCGGCACGCGGCTGCTTAATTTATCATCTGGAACTCAGGAAATCAGGAAAGCGGACACCGAGCTTTCGGATTGCCTCTAGATCCGAGGGTGGGGCGCGTTATCCCTAACGCGCCGGTTTGGCTCCGTCGGTCGTGAAACGCGGATGACGGTTTCGGCGGATTAGGGATAATCCGCCCCACCCTCGATCCGTTCCTGATTTCCTGAGTTCCAGATAAGCCGGATCGAAATGACGCGGGATTTTTCCGAGGCCGATTTAAGGAATCTTTCGGGCAGGAAAACGCCGCCCACCGCTAGCGCGGCCTCCTCGGCCGGACTACCCTGCCGCACTATGAAAATCAGCGAAATCATGACGGCGGAAGTGCGGTGCGTGCGTCCGGACAACACCCTGGAGGAGGCCGCAGGCCTGATGCGCAAACTCGATATCGGCGCCGTGCCGGTGTGCGGGGACAACGACAAGCTCGTCGGCATGCTGACCGACCGCGACATCGTCGTCCGCGCCGTGGCGGACGGGCGTCCCAGCTCCACGGCGGTCCAGGACGTGCTCTCGCCCGGGGTCATCTACGCATTCGAGAACCAGGACGTCGACGACGCCGTGCACGTGATGGAGAGATACCAGATCCGCCGCCTCCCTGTGATCAGCACGGAGAAGCGCCTGGTCGGCATCATCTCCCTCGATCGGACGAGCGTC
>CALFNJ010000207.1 GCA_937902865.1 uncultured Opitutaceae bacterium | reverse complement strand
CCGCGCCGCTGATCGACGCTGTGATGCAGGTGCACCAGTACACGATGCTCTGCGCCTCGATCGTCGCCCAGGAGGCGGCGCTGGAAGCGCTGCTGCGCGGTTGGGACAGCGTCCTCAAGATGCGCGAGCAGTATCACCGCCGCCGCGATCTCGTGGTGCGCCGCTTCAACGAGATCGGCCTCAAGTGCCACTCGCCGCGCGGCTCGTTCTACGCGTTTCCCGATGTCACGCCCACGGGCCGGACGGAGAAGGAATTCGCCGTCGGCCTGCTGGAGAAGGAAAAGGTCGCCGTGGTGCCGGGCGCCGCGTTCGGCCCGAACGGCGCCGGTCACGTGCGCGCCTGCTTCGCGACCAGCTACGAGCAGCTGATCGACGCCTGCGATCGCATGGATCGCTTCGTCAACGGAGCGGCCAAGAAGTAAGGGAAGAGAGGGAAAGACGAAGAGCCCCGGGCCTCCTCAGGCCTCGGCTCCCGCCTTTCTCCTCGCTACCCGCTACCCGCTACTCACTACTTTCTCCAGAACCATGAATCGCACCGTTGCCATCGTCGGCCGACCCAATGTCGGCAAAAGCCGGCTCTTCAACCGGCTGGCGCGGAAGCGCATCTCGATCGTGCATGACCAGCCGGGTGTGACGCGCGACGTCATTTCCGCGGAGATCGAGGAGGGGGCATACCTGCTCCTCGATACCGGCGGCATCGGCTACAAGGGCACGGACACGCCCGCCGCCCTCACGGCCGCGTCGGAGGAGCAGGTGAGCTTTGCGATCGATACGGCAGCGGTGATCCTGTTCGTCATCGACGGCCTCGAAGGACTGACCGCGCTCGACGAGCGGGTTGCATCCCGCCTGCGTCGCAGCGGCAAGGAAGTCATCCTGGTCGTGAACAAGGCCGATTTCGGCGACGAGAAGGTCGACCTCGCCGAAGCCTTTCGTCTCGGTCTCGGCGAACCGCTCCGCGTTTCCGCCGAGCATGGCCGCGGTGAAGAGGAGCTGCGGGCGGCCATTTTGGCCCGCCTTGGCCCCGTCGAGGATATTTCGGCGGCGCCGGTGAAGACGGCGAAGGATCCGCTCTGCTTCTGTTTCATCGGCCGGCCGAACGTCGGCAAATCCTCCCTCGGCAACCGCCTGCTGCAGAGCGACCGCCTGATCGTGAGTCCGGTGCCGGGCACGACCCGCGACGCGATCGAACTGTCGTTCGAGTTTCGCGGCCGCGACCGGAAGATGCATCCGTTCCGGCTGATTGACACCGCGGGCCTGAAGGCGGCGACGAAGCTGGCGTCGCCGGTCGAATACTTCTCGCGGCTGCGCTCGCTCGACGCGATCCAGCGCGCGGACGTGGTGTTCCTCGTGCTCGACGCGATGGAAGGCGTGACGCAGCAGGACAAGGCGATCGCCGGCGAGGCGCTGAAGGAGCGCAAGCCGATCGTGATCGTGGTCAACAAATGGGACCTCGTGAAGGAGGCGTTCAAGAAGCAGGGCGGCTTCCAGCCGTACAAGAGCGAGCGCGATTATCGGGAAAAGTATGAGCACGCGCTCTTCAACCGGCTCTATTTCACGCCGGGTTCGCCGCTGATCTTCGTCTCGGCGCTGAACGACTTTGCGATCGACCGCATGCTGAACGCCGCGGTGCAGCTGAACCGCACGCTGGACAAGAAGATGCCGACCGCGCGGCTCAACCAGGTGCTGGGCCATCTGGCCGAGCGCACGCCGCCGCCGGCGATCGCGGGCAAGCGCTTCCGGATCTATTACGCGACGCAGACCTCGACCCGGCCGTTCCGGGTGAAGTTGTTCTGTAATCGCGAGGAGAAGCTGACCGAGCAGTACCGCCGCTATCTCGAGGCGGGCCTGGTCGAGGAATTCGGCCTGAACGGCTGTCCGGTTTATTTCGACCTCATTGGCAAGCGGCGCGACGAGGCGCGCGGCAGCCGCGGCGGCGGGCATGCCTCGGCCGAGCATCGTTCCGAATCCGGCTCTGATTCCGACTCCGACTATGAAACTCTCGAAGACTGATTATCGCGGCGGCGAGGCGCTCGTGCTCTCGACGCCCGCACTCGAACTGGTGGTCACGACCTCGGTCGGACCGCGCGTGGTCTCGCTGCGCTCCAAGAAGGGCAAGGCGGACAATGTCTTCCTGCAGCTTCCCGACGACGAGCAGCGCTATCACGGTTACTATCTCCGCGGCGGGCACCGCCTCTGGCATGCGCCGGAGGAAATCGTGCGCAGTTATCAGCCGGATGACGATCCGCTCGAGGTGAAGCTGCTGCCGAAGGGCGTCGCGCTGACCCAGCCGGTCGAGCCGCTGACCGGGATCCAGAAGGGCATGAAAATCGAGCTGGCCGGCCCGCGCACCGTGAAGGTGACGCACACGCTCGCGAACCGCGGCACCTGGGCGGTGGAATGCTCGCCCTGGGCGGTCACCATGCTGCGCGGCGGCGGCTACGCAGTCGTGCCCCTGCTGCCGAAGGGCGATCACGCCCGCGGTGATCTGCTGCCGAACTACACGCTGATCCCGTGGACGTTCACGGATCTCTCGCTGCCGGTCTGGCAGATGCATCGCGACCATATTGGCGTGGATGTTTCCAAGGCGAAGAGCGCGCAGAAGATCGGCCTCTCGAATTATCCCGGCTGGTCCGCCTACTGGATCGACGGCACGACCTTCGTGAAAACAGCGCCGATCACGCCGGGGGCGGTTTATCCCGATCTGAATTCCTGCTTCGAGACGTTCACCAACGGCACCGTCCTCGAACTCGAAACGCTCGGGCCGCTGGCGCCGCTCGAGCCCGGTCGGACCGTGACGCACGTGGAACACTGGAGCCTGCTCGACGGACTGCCCCGTCCGGATTCGGACGCCGCGTTCGCCGGCAAGTTCGCGCCGGCGGTGCAAGCGTGGCTGAAGACGATCGACTGATCGGAAAAAGTCACCGCGATCTCAGGATATGTAGCGGCCGCCGTGAGGCGGCCGTTTTGCTTTGAAGGTAGGGACGCGCGGCCCGCGGATCCGAGGTGGAGCGCGTTGTCTCTAACGCGCTGTCGGCTCCGTCCGCGATTTTCACGGACGGAGATTTCAACGCGTTGGGGACAACGCGTTCCACCTCGATCAACCAGCCCAAGCGGACGGACGGTACCGCCCGTCCCTATCTTTCGATTTTCCCGTTGTGCCTCGGAGCACGGAATCAATCCTTGCCCGGATGTCCGCCGCTCCGCTCCACGTTGTCTTCCTCGGCTCCGATCCGATCGCGCTGCCGTTGCTGGAGTGGATCGGGAAGGAAGGCGCTGATCAGGCCCGGCTCGTCGGTGTTTTCACGCAGCCGGATCGGGCCGTCGGCCGCGGCCAGAAGGTGCAGGCGAACGCGATCAAGACCTGGGCGCAGGCGCGGGGACTGCCGGTACACCAGCCGGAAAAACTGACCGAACCGGTCCGCGCCGAACTGGCCGCGCTCGGCGCGGATGTCGCGCTCGTGATGGCCTATGGGCACATCCTGCGCGACGACTTCATTGCGACGCCGCGGCTCGGCACCCTGAATTTCCATGCCTCGCTGCTGCCGAAATACCGCGGCGCGTCGCCGATCCAGACCGCGATTGCGAGCGGGGAGAAGGAAACCGGCGTGAGTCTGATGCGGATCGTGCGCCGGCTCGACGCCGGCCCGGTGGCGGACGTCGAGCGCGTGCCGATCTCGCCGCGGGACACGGCCACGGAAATCGAGGCGGCGCTCGCGGCTGCCTGCGTGCCGTTGCTGGCTCGCGCGCTGCCGAAGCTGCGTGACGGCTCCCTCGCGTTTGTCCCGCAGGATGACTCGGCGGCGACCTACTGTCGCCGGCTGACCAAGGAGGACGGAGCCCTGGACTTTGTGCAGCCGGCGGTGGTGCTGGCGGCGCGGATCAACGGACTTCATCCGTGGCCGAGCTGCAGCGTGGAGATCAACGGCCAGAGCGTGAAATTCGGCCTGGCCGAAAGCACGGATGGCGTACCGGCCGGTCCGGGTGGAAACGAAGCGGCGTCACAGCCCGGGCAAGTCATGGGCGGCGATGCCGGGGGCCTGCTTATCCGGACGGGACGCGGCGTGCTGCGCGTGCGACGGTTGCAGCGTCCAGGCGGGCGGATGCTCGAAGCGACGGAATTTTTACGGGGATTTCCCATCGCGGCGGGAAGCCAGCTGCCCAGCCGGCCGATGCCGGTGTTGAGCGGCCCGGCGCCTTTGAAGACCTGAGTGCGTACTTCAGGCAGGTGGGTAGGGCGAGGCGTCCCCGTCGAGCCGCGGCTCACCGGAACGGTTCGCCCTACCTTTTGATCGTCGCTGCGCGTCTGATCC
>CALFNJ010000206.1 GCA_937902865.1 uncultured Opitutaceae bacterium | reverse complement strand
GCGGCTCGAGTTGGAGCGCGCCGGAGCCCCCATGCTCGCGCTCGGCAGCGCCGACCTGGACCTGACCGAGGCGCAGGCCGCCGGCAAACTCGCCGCGTTGCTTCAACCCCAGGACACCGTCGTCGTGACCGCCGCGCTCACGCCGGACAAGGGCAAGGATCTCGCCACGCTGCAGAAAAATCTCCGCATGCTCGAAGCGATCATCGCGGCCCTGGCAGCGAAGCCTTGCGCGCATGTCGTGTATTTCAGCTCCGATGCGGTTTACGACGACAGCGTCGCTCTCGTCGACGAGCGGACGACTGCCGCGCCGAAGGATCTCTACGGTCTGATGCACCTCATGCGTGAAATCGCGCTCCAGCAGGCATGCCTCAAGCCGGCCATTCCTCTCTGCATCATCCGGCCGTCCGCCATCTACGGCGCGGGCGATACGCACAACAGCTACGGCCCGAATCGCTTTGTCCGGACCGCTCTCGCCGAAAGTCGGATCAAGCTCTTCGGCCAGGGCGAGGAAACGCGCGACCACGTCGCCATCGCCGATGTGATCACCCTCACCTCGCTCGTACTGCACCACCGCAGCGCCGGCGTGCTCAATGCGGTCAGCGGCGAAGCGATCACGTTCGGCGCGCTCGCCGCGCAGATCGCCCAGCTCGCCGGCCGCCCGGTCACGATCGAACCCCTGCCGCGCGGAGGCCCAGTGACGCACCGCCGCTTCGACGTCACCCGTCGCCAGCGCACCTTCCCCTCTTTCCGTCCCACGCCTCTGGCCGAAGGGCTCGCCGCGCTCCTGCGCGAGAGCGAAAAGCGTTAATCTGGAACTCAGGAAATCAGGAACGGAAACGATCCAAGGTAGGGACGGGCGGCCCGCCCGTCCGATTCGACTCTGACAGCCCTCGATCCCGACCCGCGGGCCGCGCGTCCCTGCCTTGGAAAGTCCGTCCGTTCGCCTTCCACCCTTTGCGGCTTCGCTCGACGCTCTCCGCATTCCAGAGCCTAACCGGGCGTCCGTAAAGAACGCCCCTACCTTCGGAATCGGATGCCTCGCTCTTCTTTCCGTGTCTTCCGTGTGTTCCGTGGGCAGTCCCGTTCCGATCCGACTCCGGTTTCCTGATTCCCTGAGTTCCAGATAGAATAAGCTCCACTTGACCTGCCTTCGCTCCGCCCCACGCTCGCCCACTCATCCCCCATGAGCAGCCCTGCGGGCACAGCCACTCAAGGCACCTCTCCTTCCGGTCCTGGCATTCGTCCGCCCTTCGATGCGGACGCTTCCCGCACCCGCTGCTGGCGGATGCGGAAGCGCATCCTCGACGTCTCGCAGAAGGTTTCGGCCCTGCACATCGCCGGTGCCTACTCCTGCCTCGAGCTTGTCGACACGATCTACCACAGCCTGATGCGCCGCGACGCCGCCGGACGCAGCCCCGACACCTTCATCCTTTCGAAAGGCCATGGCTCGATGGCGCAGTACGCGGTCCTCGAGGAGATGGGCGTCATCTCGCCCGATGACTTGAACCTTTATTGCCAACCCGGCGGACGGCTCGCGACGCATCCCGATTACGGGCTGCCCGGCATCGAAGCATCCACCGGCTCGCTCGGCCACGGCCTGAGCCTCGCGGTGGGAATGTCACTCGCGGACAACATCCAGAAACAGGATCGCTGCGTTTACACCGTGCTGAGCGACGGTGAGTTGGAGGAGGGCTCGGTCTGGGAGATGATGATGGTCGCACCCAGCCTCGGCGTGAAGAACGTCGTGGCCGTTGTTGACCTCAACGATTTCCAGTCGCTCGGCCAGACGAGCAAGATCCTGCCCAATTTCTATCCGGTCGCGGAAAAAATCCGCGCCTTCGGCTGGGAGGCCGCCGAGGTCGACGGCCACTCCGCGGCGGCGGTCCACGCCGCCGTCGTGAACCGCCGTGGCGATCGTCCGCTCATGGTCGCCGCCCGCACGATCAAGGGCAAAGGCGTCAGCTACATGGAAAACGTCCCCATCTGGCACTACCGCTCGCCCAATCCGCAGGAGTACCAGCAGGCATTGACGGAAATCGACCGGGCCTACCACGGATGAGAGACACGTTTTCCCGCATCCTCTATCAGGCGGCCAAGGCCGATCCGAAAATCGGGATCGTCGTCGCGGACATCTCGCCCGCCGGCAGCATGCGTCAGTTCCGCGAGGAATTCCCGGAGCGCTTCGTCAATGTCGGCGTCGCCGAGCAGGCGATGATCGGCCTCGCCGCCGGCATGGCGATGCGGGGCATGAAGCCGTTCGCCTACACCATCGCCACGTTCGCACTCTACCGGCCGTTCGAGCAGATCCGGGTCGACCTCTGTTACCAGAACCTACCCGTCACGGTGGTCGGCATCGGCGGCGGCGTCATCTACTCGGTCCTCGGCGGCACCCATCACGCGCAGGAGGACATCGCGGTGATGAGCGCGCTGCCGAACATGAGCATCCTCGCGCCGTGCGATCCGCTGGAAACCGAGGCGGCCACCTGGGCCTGCGCCCGCCATCCGGGTCCGATGTACCTGCGCCTCGGCAAGGCCGGTGAACCGGTGCTGACCGCGAACGCGCCCGAGCCTTTCCAGTTCGGACGCGTGCGCTGCATCAAGCCGGGCGCCGGCATCTGCGTGCTTTCCTACGGCGTCGTCACGAAGATGGCGCTCGACCTCGCGGTGAAGATCGAGCGCAGCCAGGGCGGACAGGTCGCCGCCTATTCCGTGCACACCCTCAAACCGCTCGACCGCGAGGGGCTCGCCCGGATTCTCACGAGCTACGATCGGGTCATCGTCCTGGAAGAGCACTCCAGCGTCGGCGGGCTCGGCCAGCAGGTGAAGGCGCTCGCCTTCGACAGCGGCGCGCGCTGCCGCCTGCACGCCTTCTCGCTCCGCGACGAATTCATCCACGTGTACGGCCCGCACGCCGATCTGCTGCAGGCCCACGGTCTGCAGGCCGACCTGATCCACGGAAAAATCTTCCCCTGATTTCTCCGCTCCTTCCATGGCGCGCCTCGATCTCATTTCCTCCCTGCACCGGGCCACGCCCCGCAATTACCTCCAGCGCGTGACGGAGCACGACAAGGCCGCGTGCGCCGAGGTTTCGAAGCGTTTCGACCGGGAGTATTTCGACGGCGATCGCAAATACGGCTACGGCGGCTTCCGCTACGATGGACGCTGGCGGCCGTTCGCGGAAAAACTCATCGCGCACTACGGCCTGAAGCCCGGGCAGCGCGTTCTCGATGTCGGCTGCGCCAAAGGCTTTCTTCTCCATGAGCTGAAGGCCGCGCTGCCCGGCCTCGAGGTCGCCGGCCTGGACGTGTCCGCTTACGCGATCGAGCAGGCGATGAACGACGTGAAGCCGTTCGTCCGCGTCGGCGATGCCCGCACCCTGCCCTTCCCCGACCGCAGCTTCGACCTGGTCCTGTCGATCAACACGCTGCACAACCTTTATCTGCCGGGGCTGCACCAGGCGCTGCGCGAACTGGAGCGCGTGGGCCGCGGCGGAAAGTTCGTCGTGATGGACTCGTATCGCAACGAGCGGGAAAAAGTAAACCTGCTCTACTGGCAGCTGACGTGCGAGTGCTTCTTCACCCCGGATGAATGGGCGTGGATCTTCCAGCAGGCCGGCTATACCGGAGACTATGACTTCGTCTGTTTCGAGTGACCCGCGGCCAGGACGGTCCGTTCTTTCCTCGCCATGACCACCGGAGAAACCGGCCCCGCTCCCGACGGCATCCGCGAGGAGATCGAGGTCACTTTCTGCATCCCCTGCCTCAACGAGGCGACACGCGTCGTGCCGACGATCGAAACTGTCTGCGCCGCGATGCGCGAGGTCGGCGGCAGCTTCGAGATCATCGTCGTCGATGACGGTTCGACCGACGGCACGGCCGCCGCCGTCGACGCGTTCCGCCAGCGTCATCCGGAGCTGCCGGTGCGCCTGCATCGCAATCCCCACAACATGGGCCTGGCCCGCAGCTTCGTGGACACCGCCTTCCGCGGCCGGGGGCGCTACTACCGGCTGATCTGCGGCGACAATGTCGAGTCGCAGGAGACGCTCGTGCGCATTCTCGGCAGGAAAAACGAGGCCGACCTGATCATCCCCTACCACGCCACGCTCGAAGGCAAAAGCGCGTCCCGCGTCGCGATCTCCAATCTCTACACGGGATTGGTGAATCTCCTCAGCGGCTACAGTCTCCACTACTACAACGGACATCCGCTTTACCGCCGCTATCACGTGATGCGCTGGGCGTCCTACAACTACGGCTTCGGCTTCCAGGCCGACCTCGTCACGATGCTGCTCGACGAAGGCGCCACGCATCGGGAGATCGCCGTCGATGGCCGACACTGCGAAAAAGAGCGCGGCACCACGCCACTGAATCTCCGCAATTTCGTCTCCACCGGCCACACCCTGTTCGACATTTCGCTCCGGCGCGTCCGCCGGATGGCCTTCGGCCGCTGAACCTTCCCCATTCTCCGGCACCACGCCATGAAAGTCCCCATCCTGGATCTCAAGCCCTCCGTGGAGGAACTCCGTCCGGAGCTCGATGCGGCCTATCGGCGGGTGCTGGACTCCGGCTGGTTCCTGCTCGGCAAGGAGCTCGAGCAATTCGAAGCGGAGTACGCCGCTTCGG
>CALFNJ010000205.1 GCA_937902865.1 uncultured Opitutaceae bacterium | reverse complement strand
CGATGGCTCGTGCGGTCTGGCCCCGCTGCAACAGCGCGCCGCCGAGATTATTGTGTTGGGCGTCGGCGTAGTCCGGCCGGGACTGGAGAGTCTGCGCGTATTGAGCCTCGGCTTCCTCGATTCGGCCGGCGAGGAGCAGCGCATCAGCGAAGTTGTGGGAGAATTCACCGTCGTGGGCATCCAGCCGCACCGCGTCGGCAGCGTGGACGAGAGCTTCCTTGACGCGGCCAACCTGCACGAGTGCGACTCCCAGATTATTGTGGGCGAGGGCGTCGTCCGGTTTGAGACGCAGCGCCTCTTCGAGTTCCGGCACGGCTTCGCCGGCCTGGCCCTGCAAAAGCAGCACGGTGCCGAGAATACTGTGCGCCCGCGCATTGTCCGGCCGTTTTGCGATGGTGTCGCGCCAGATCGCGATGACGCTGCGATAGTCCTCGTTGCGGCGAGCGGTGAGCAGGCCGAGGCCGACGGCGAGGATCATGAGCGCAATCACCGCCCTCTTCTCGAGCAATCGCTCGAGGGCAAGGGCGATCAGCGCGATCACGGCGGCCAGCGGCAGATACATGCGATGCTCGAACATGGTGTCGGCCAGCGGGATGATACTGGAGGTCGGCGCCAGGATTGAGAAAAACCAGCTGCCGAGAAAGCCTGCCGCCGATCGTCGATACAATCCGATCGCGGTCCACGTGAGCAACGCGACGATCAAAATTGCGCTCGCTACGACGGAGAGCATTCCCGGATTGGTGAGATGCCCACCATAGTCCAGCACGAGCGGAAATGGCCAAAGCGCGAGCCGGAGATAATGGCCGATGGCGGGGAGCTGGGTCAGCGCATAATCCCATCCGCTGATCCCGATTCCAAAACCCGCGGTCCCACCTCTCGTGCTGCTGCCTGTCACCAGGCCGGCCAGCACAAGCCACGTGCCGCCGAGAGCGACATACAACCAGCGGCGCGTCCGCCAGGCTTGGGCGAAGGAACCGCTCACAAAGGTGCGATCGTAAAGCAGCACCATCAGTGGCGCCGACACCATCACCTCCTTGGTCGCCATTCCAGCGAGACAGGCGACCACGGTCAGCGCCCGCCAGAGACGTGACTCGCCGTGTTCCACACTGCGGAGGAACGCATAGAACGTCAGCAGGTAGAAAAGCGCCATGAGGGATTCGGCGCGCTGCACGACGTAGTCCACCGCCGCGGTCTGCAGCGGATGCAATCCCCAGAGCAGCGCTACAACGAAGGCGAGGGAAGTTGCCTTGGTGCTGTAACGCGTCACCAGCGCCGGCTGGCCCAAGGTCCGTCGCACGACGCCGAACAGCGCCAGCGTGGCGGCGAGATGGATGAGCAGGTTGGTGACATGATAGCCGTGAACCGCAAAACCGCCGGCAGCATAGTTGAGCGCGAAACTGAGATTGACCAATGGTCGCCCACTGACCGTGCGGCCGCCGCTGGCCGAGCCGTCATGCGGTGGCAGCAGCGCGGTGCGCCAGTCGCGGATCGTGGGGTTTTGGGCGATCGAGGTCTCGTCATCCAAAATGAAGGGCCCCCCGAGGCTGTTGTGGTACGCGGCGCCCACCGCGAGGACGAGCAGCAGGAGGGCGATGAGCACAGTCCGAGTGGGTGCTGGCGACGCGGAAATCGGACGGGTTGACGGGGAAATGCTCACGCTGCCTCGGATTAGAATCGGACCCGGCCGGGCATTCCAACCCCCGATTTCTCCCGCAACCGGCGTGCGTCAGCGCATTTTCCCCTCGTGGGGTATCAGGCCGGCGGGGACAGCCGAGGTCCGAGTATTTTCATGGCGATACGACGATTTTCGCGCCTTTGTCCGGACGGATTGATACACGTGTCTTCGCCCGCGGACCTTTCAGGAAAATTTTTCCACCGGGGTTAATTTTTCGTCCACAGCGGCAAGAGAAAAATAACGCAAAAATCACACAAAAAGCCGAACAAACCTGTTGACGGGGAAAAATCGACTTCCCATAGGTTGTGGCCTGAGGGGTCGTTGACCACAACCTGTTGTGGTCAATAAGGCGTTAATAAGTTCCAGCAACTTTGGTTCGCTTGGAGCCAGTTACCGTCAAAAACGCCTCTGTTTGCTGCGAATCCCCCTGTTTTTAGCCCATTTTCCGCGTTTTTAGCCTTTTTCCCTCTTTTTCATGCAAAAAACTTTCCAAGTCGGCTCCAAAACCTTCGTCCTCGACCAAGCCAAAGCCGAAGCGGCCTTTGCCGCCAAGAAGGTCATCAACGGTCGTCCGACCATGACTTTCAACCTCCTTCCGTTGAAGTACCAGTGGGCCTACGACCTTTATCGCAAGATGAAGGCCAACCACTGGGAGCCCGAGGATATCCCGATGGGGAAGGACATCGAGCAGTGGCGTGACACGAATCACGTGTCCGAGGTCGAGCATTGGATCATCCGGATGGGCATCGGCTATTTTTCCGCGGCGGAAGGCATCGTCGGCGACAACATCCAGCATGTCGTGCGCGAGCTGGTCACCGCGCCCGAACTCAAGCTCGTGCTCGGTCGCCATGCCCATGAGGAGAACATCCACGCCGACTCGCTCCTCTACATGATTTCTTCGCTCGGCATTAACCCGCATGAGTGCGAGGCGATGTTCGAGGATGTGGAAACGATCGTGAAGAAGAACGAGTTCGTGACCCGTGTCTCCCGCGATCTCCGTCGCGACATCGATCTCACGCTGCCGGAGAACAAGCGGCTGCTTGCCCGCAATATTTTCGTTTTCGGCCAGTGCATGGAGGGCACGCAGTTCTACGGCCTCTTCGGCATGGTGCTGTCGCTCTACCGCCAGAACAAGTTTCCCGGCATCGGCCAGATGTTCCGCTACACGCTGCGCGACGAGTCGAACCACATCGAGGTCTTCCGCAATCTCTTCATGGATCTGGTTGAGGAGAACCGCGAGATCTGGACCGCCGAGTTCAAGGAAGAGCTGCGGCAGACGATGGCCGAGGCCGTGGCGCTGGAGAAGGAGTTCATCCGCGATTGCCTGCCCGTGAACGCCGTCGGTCTCCGCCTGGATGATTTTCTCAGCTACATCGACTACATCGCCGACCGCCGCCTCGAGGGCTGCGGCCTGGCCGCGCTGAATGCCGGCGTGAAGAATCCGCTGCCTTGGCTGGCGGAGATGATGGACATCAAGAAGGAGCAGAACTTCTTCGAGGGTCGCGTCACTGAATACCAGAAGGCCTCCGCGCTCAACGTCGTCAGCGACAACGAGCTCTGATCCATCGTTTCCCTTTCCGCGCCGCCCCGCGCGTCTCTGCTTCTCTTTGTTTCTGACTGAACCCCTGCGGCGGTGCCCGCCTTGGCGCCGCCTTTCTTCCTTTTTCCGTTTTTAACCTGTTTCGTCCCGTCCCTGCCATTGCCATGACCAACCATTCGCTCGAACACGACCTCGCTCTCAAGCGCACCGTCCATACGCCCCTTGAGCAGAAGCCCCATTATGCATGGCGCGACGTCCTGGCCGGCGAAAACATCGCCCTGCCACCCATCGTGCTGCTCTGCCCGCACGGTGAGGAGAAGTTCGTCCTCAGCGAGGTCGCCGATACTCTCGGCAAGGCTCTCACCAACGTCTCCCTCTCCAAGGGCGACAAGGAGATCTTCACCGAGGCCAATCGCGCCTGGGTCGCGCGCATCTGCCGTGAGCTCGCCGCCAACCTCTCCGAGCTCGGTCGCCAGCAGAATCCCGTCCGCCTTTCGCTCAACAGCCTGTACGAGCTGATCGAGAAGACGCTCGTCGACAACAACGCCTACTTCGTCGCCAAGAGCCTTCTACTCAATCGCGCCCGCAAGATTTCGTTCGACCGCGAGGCCGCCACGCAGTCCACCCTCCGCGTCATCCGCCGCAACAACCAGGTCGTGCCGTGGAGCGAACAGAAGGTGGAGATCGCCATCCGCAAGACCTTCCTCTCGCTCCAGCGCGATTCCGCTCCCGCCGTCGCCATCACCAAGGCGGTGTCCGAGCGCGTGCACCTGTCCAAGCAGTCGTTCGTCCACATCGAGGAGATCCAGGACATGGTCCAGGAGGAACTGATGAAGGGCGGCCACTTCAAGGTGGCCGAGGCCTACATCTTGTTCCGCGCCGAGCGCGCGTCCGCCCGCACCCATGCCGCCGCCGAGGCTCCCGCCGAGGCCGCCGCGCCCGCGCCGGCCGGTCAGTCGACGATGATCATGGTCAAGAAGGCCAACGGGGAAAATATCTTCTGGGACGGTACGGATCTCCGCAAACGCATCGAGTTTGCCCGCATCGGCCTCGATCTCTGTCTCTCACCCGAGGAGATCGAGCAGGAACTCCGCCGCGCCATCTACGACCAGATATCCCAGAAGGACCTCGATTCCACCATCGTCCTCAACTCGAAGACGCTGATCGAGAAGGACGCCGATTTCGCCAAGTTCGCCGGCCGCATCCAGCTCACCTACATTTATGAAGAGGTGCTCGGCTGGGACATCATCCGCGACGGCATCGGCAAGCTGAAGGATTTCCACCAGCGCGCGTTCAAGAAATACCTCGAGCACGGCGTCATGATCAAGCGCCTCAACCCGCGCCTGCTCTACTACGATCTCCCGCGCCTGGCCGCCGCCCTCGATCCGTCCTCCGACCTCGAGTTCGATTTCCTCGGCATCCAGACGCTCTACGACCGTTATCTCATCATCGACAAGACCTCGAAGCCGTCCCGCCGCATCGAGACGCCCCAGTTCTTCTGGATGCGCGTCGCGATGGGTCTCTTCATGGATGAGGAGCAGGATCGCGAAAAGAAAATCGCCGGGCTCTACGATCTCTACAAGTCCCGCCGTTTCTGCTCCTCCACGCCGACGCTCTTCAATTCCGGCACGCTGCACTCGCAGCTGAGCTCCTGCTACCTCTACTACGTCGACGATTCCATCGAGGGCATCTTCCAGCGCGGCATCGCCGAAAATGCCTATCTCTCCAAGTGGGCCGGTGGCCTCGGCGGTTCGTGGACCGCGGTCCGCGGCACCGGCGCCTACATCGGCGGCACCAACGGCGAATCCCAGGGTGTCATCCCGTTCCTGAAGCTCCACAACGACCAGCTCGTCGCCGTCAACCAGGGCGGCAAGCGCAAGGGTTCCGGCTGTGCCTATCTCGAGACCTGGCACAACGACATCTTCGAGTTCCTCGAGCTGCGGAAGAACACGGGCGACGACCGCCGCCGCACGCACGACATGAACACGGCGAACTGGATTCCCGACC
>CALFNJ010000204.1 GCA_937902865.1 uncultured Opitutaceae bacterium | reverse complement strand
CGAGCCTCGGGCACACGAAGATTGCGAAGCGAAACTGGTATGTTTCGGGAGTTCCGCGCTTTGGTGTGCGATCGGATCAGGAGGGCTTCCGTTCCTGATTTCCTGAGTTCCAGATAAGCAGTGAATCACTGCCGCGGGCTCGAGGCGTCGCTGACTGGCGATCGGCGTGACGGATTGCACAGCGCTTCGTAGGCGCAGACCAGCGCGCCGAAAGCGAGCGGCAGCGTGAAGAAGATGCCGATGATGAAGCCCACCAGTCCGAGAAGGGCGACGAGCATCGCGAGCAGGAGAAGGGCGAACATCCGCCACCACTGCGCCGAGATCACGCGTCGGCTGACGCTCATCGCGTCGCCGAAGGACAGCTGTTTGTCGACGATGAGGAGCTGCGCGAACGAATAGGCGACAGCCAAATAGATGCCCGGCAGCAAAAAGCAGATGAGCCCGAAAGTGATGAACACGGAGCTGACGATCCCGAGCAGGAACAGCGGCAGGAAGGCGACGGTGAATCCGTGGAACGCGTCGCTGATCTGCGTGGGATGACCGCGGAGCTTTTTCAGATAATAATAGTAGAGGCCGCCGGTGAACGCCGTGCCCAGGAAGAGGTTCACCAGATTCTCGGGTCCGAAAACCTGGATCTCGCCAAAATAAAAACGAGGCCGCGGCAGATGTCCGGCGAGCGTGGACAGCACCCAGGACGTCAGGATGACCAGCAAGGTCATGCCGACCAGCGGCCAAAAGTTCGCTTTCAGCAGCCGCCAGCTGCGGTCGAAGCACTCCAACGGATCGAGCGGAGCCGCCCGGGCGATCAGCGCGTCGGCGTAGGCCTTCGCGTCGATCGGGCCCGTCGGCATGACGGACTCCTCCAGCGGCGGTGGTTCCGGCGAAGCGTAGGGAGAAAACTCGGCGAAGTCGCCGAGCGGCCGCCATGCCTCCTCTCCGGATTTTCGCGCCCGGGTGACCAGACTGGCGCGGCCGGCGATCAGCCAGAGACGCACCTGCTCGACCGATACCGGCCCGTATTCCTTCCCGTCGCCACCGATGATCGTGAACATGCGGCACGAGAGCATCGGGCCGAGGGCGCGTCAACGATCCCACCGAGAGAAATCCCCAAACCCAATGGTCAGACGCCAAAAAACTGCTCACCACAAAACATCCAATTACCGGACCTCGGAATTGAGGGGCCCACGGAACACACGGAATACTCAGAAAGCAGAAGGTCTGGTTCGAATTCCGTGTCATCCGTGTGTTCCGTGGGCCTAATTCCGGCGCCGCCGCTACGTAGATTTTTCCATTTCGTCGCGGGGCCAATTCCCTAGGTTCGGCGCTTCCTGCTCAGCAACTTACAATCCCCCAGCATGAACATACCCTCGTTTGTCTGTCGTTCGTTCGCCCTGACCCTGCTTGCCGCGAGCCCCGCGGTCGCAGTTTCCCATGCCGCCGCTGCCGCCGCTCCGGCCGCCGCGTCGGCGAAACAGATCTGGACCCAGAAGCTCCCTGGCGACGCCAAGTGGCACCAGTTGACCGGCCTCGGCACGCTGCTGGTCGGCACGGATGGCGCGCTCCTCTCGTTCAATCCCGAGGACGGCACGCTCCTCTGGAAGCGCGACGACATCGCGAAGACAAATATCCACAACGCCCGCGAGATCGCCGGCACGCCGATCCTCATCTGCAACAACCTCGCCGGCATCGGCAACAGCAAGGTCACGTTCCAGGCGCTCGATTATCTCGAGGGCAAGACGCTCTGGACCGCTCCGCAGATCACCGGCCAGTACCTCGACACGATTCCGGTCCCGTCGAAGAACCTCGTGATCTTCGTCGTCAACACGACCGAAGGCAGCGAGAGCGGCATCTTCCTCTTCGCGCACGATCTCTCCACGGGCGAACGCAAGTGGGCGACGAAGTTCGCCAAGGGGAACGCCATCCCGCTGCACCTCGCCGACAACAGAGGCCGGTTCATGCCGACGATGGACCTTTCCGGCTACCATGAGCCGGTGATCGACGGCGATGAGATGTACCTCGGCTACCTCGGCGTGCACTGCGTCGACCTCGTCGCGGGCAAGGTGAAGTGGGGCATCGAATTTCCCCCGGGCAACAAAGGCCTGAAGAAAACCTACGCGCCCCTGCGCATCGTCGGCGACCGCATCTACGGCGCGGGCGGCGGCAGCGTTTACGCCATCGATCGCCGCAGCGGCCAGCAGCTGTGGAAGAGCGAGCGCATCTCCGAGTACGCGGGCCTGCTCAAGGCGCGCAACAACGCGATCGTCTCCCAGCTCGAGATCGTGGGGGACAAGATCTTCGCCCGCTTCGGCGGCAATTTCTCCAACGGCCAGGCGGTGCAGCTCGCCGAGCCGCTCGGCGTCGTCGTGCTCAGCGCGGCGGATGGCAAGGACCTCTTCCAGGCGAAGGGCATCGAGGCCGGGTTGACCAACCTGATGGTGCTGCCCGAGACCAACACGGTGATGTTCGCCGACGGCAAGGATCTGGTCGGCCTCGACAGCGCCGCGGCGGTGCCGACGGAAACCTTCCGCGTGCCGATCGAGTTCAAGCGCAAGATGGGCGGTGGCGACGTCGCCAAGATCGGCCTCGGCCTGACCGGCGGTCTCATGGGCGTCGCGAAAGCCACCATGTCCTCGAGCAAGTCCCGCCTCGACGTGCCCGTCGCGATCGTCCGCCAGAGCGGCCACATCGTCGTGCAGGGCAAGCAGCACCTCCTCGGATTCGACCCGCAGGCGAAGTCGGAGAAATGGTCGCTCTTCTACGGCGCGCCGTCCGACGCCTTCGCGACGATCGCGATGTTCGCCGTCACCGCCGCCGCCTCCCTCCAGGGTAACGCCCAGGTCGCGCAGAACGGCAGCATCCTCACGTCCGGCGGCCAGGAAGGCATGCAGAACATCCAGAGCGCGCTCGACCGCTACAACCGCTACACCGAGAAGCGCGCCGGACAGATGGCGCAGGCCAGCTCCACCGCCGCGTACACCTACATCCTGACCAAGGTCGGCAAGGGCGACATCGGTCTCTACGGCGTGAATCTCACGACCGGCGAAACCGACCGTGAACTCGCGCTCGGTTCGAAGGAGCCCGACTACATGGCCGACGAAAGCACCGGCCGGATCTTCTACTTCAAGGGCAAGGACTCGGTGGTCGCCTATCAGTTCTGAAGTAAGCAGGCCGAGTTAAGAACAGGTCTCTTTACCAAGCCCGAAGGTTCCGACCTTCGGGCTTTTTCGTCTGCAATTTGGAACACGGAGGTCGCGGAGGGGAAGGGAGGTCGCGGAGGATGCGGATTCCGGAGGGTGTTTTATCTGGAACTCAGGAAATCAGGAAACGGAAGCGATCCGCCGATTCGTTTCGCGCAGAGGCGCAGAGAACTGATTCTGATTTTGATGTAGGGCGTCCCTTGGGACGCCCGTTCGTGCTGCCAGCCAGCACCGCGACCTCTCTTCCCCTCTGTGCCCTCCGTGTTAAAATTCAGGCGCGAGCAAACTAGGAACACCGGTTATTCCGCGCGCCGCGTCGATCCCGCCTGCGGTGGCTTTCTTAATTCCTACTTCTTCCCTCTTACTTGTCGGACTTACTTTTCGGGCAGCGTGATTCCCCGCTGCTCCGGCTCCGGATGCTGGCGGTAGAACAGCGCGGTGTGGCCGACGGCGCCGACGCAGAGGCAGCGGCCTTCGTCCGCGATCTGTTCGCACCAGGTTGCGCGTTCGTCGCGATCGGCCGCGCCGACGAACCGCAGCTTCACGAGTTCGTTCGCCCGCAGCAGGCGCTGCAGCTCGACGAAGAATGCCGGCGAGAGTCCCTCCTTGCCGACCTTGAGAGACGGCTCGAGCCGCTGGCCGAGGCCGCGGAGAAAGGACTTCTGGGCGCCCGTGAGGGAGAGTTCGTACATGGTCCGGCCAATCTCGCGTGGCCGGGCCGATGCGCCAAGGCCATTCCGAGGTGGAACGCGTTGTCCCCAACGCGTTGTGAGACGTTGCCAACGTTAAACGCGGACGGAGCCAACAACGCGTTAGGGACAACGCGTTCCACCTCGGAATGGCCTATCCGCCGAAATGGTTCACCGGCAGTTCCCGCCACTGGCCGGGGGGCAGATCGCCAAGCTCGAGGTCGCCGAAGCAGGCGCGATGCAAGGTGAGAACGGTGGATCCGGTGGCGGCGAACATGCGGCGCACCTGGTGGTAGCGGCCTTCGGTTAGCGTCAGCTCCGCCTCGCGCGGGGAGAGCAGCTTCAATTCCGCGGGCGCGCAGGGCTGGTCCTCGTCCTCGTCCTCGAGCCGCAGGGTGCCGCTGGCGAAAAGCGGCACCAGCTCCGGGGAGAGATCGCGGTCGACCGTTGCCCGGTAGACTTTCGGCACCTTGTGCTTGGGCGACGTGAGCCGGTGCACCAGCGCGGTCTGGTCGGTGAGCAGGAGCAGGCCGCTCGTGTCCTTGTCGAGGCGCCCGATGCTCGTCACGCCGGGATTCCGGCGCCGCCAGCGCTCGGGCAGCAGGTCGTAAACGCTCGGACCTTCCCGCAACTCGTGGGAGCAGACGCGTCCGAGGGGCTTGTGCAGCAGAAGGAGCAATCCATCCGGATGATCGAGCGGCTCGCCGTCGACGCGCACATCCGCCGGCGAAACCTTTTTCCCGGCGTCGTCGGCGATCGCACCGGCGACCTCGACGCGCCCGTCTTCGATCCAATCGCGCGCCTCGCGGCGGCTGCAGTAGCCCAAACTGGAAAGAAGCTGGTCGAGGCGAGGCACGAGTCATGGGCCGAAAAAAATCCGGCAAAGACAAACCAAACTCGGAGTGGACTTCGGAATTTCACCACAGAGGCACGGAGACACTGAGAGAAACCGAACTTCGAGATGGCCGCAAAGAGGCGCAGAAAACGCAAAAAACCGAACTGGAGGTTTGGAATATTTTTGCGCGCTTCTGCGCCTTTTTGCGGCCAATGCCGGGACTGTTTTGCTGATTCTGATTTTGAAGGTAGGGACGGGCGGCCCGCCCGTCCGGGTTCAGTATTCGACAGCGCCGAAGCGGACGGGCGGGCCGCCCGTCCCTACCTTCCTGATTTTCGGCAGAGTGATTTCCGTTCGCGTGCCGGGGGTGAACCCTCCCTGATTGCCCGGCCCATGCTGCGCTGGATTCTGTTTTCGCTCACGCTGCTCACCACGGTGATTGCGCTTTTCACGGTGGTGAATTGGCCGTCGATCCCCGGCTGGCTGCTGGCGCTCGCGTCGGCCGAGCTCGGTCATTTTCTCGCGTTGCTGACGGTGGCGCTGCTGGTGGCGGCTTTCACGGTGGGATCGGTCGGTCCCTTGCGCTGGCCGGTTCTCGGACTCGGGCTGGTGTCGCTCGTCCTGCTGCTGCGTCCGGCCTGGCTGGCTTCACAGCTGGCCGGCGAACTTCCGGGCAAGCTCCAGAGTGATTTTGGTCCCGCCGCGTCCGCTCGCGCGGCCTTTTCCTGGATGCGTCTGTTCGTGCCGGCGACAACGCCGTCCGGGCCGGTCGCCACGCATGTCTATGCGGCGAATGGGATGACTTTGGATTTCTACGCGCCTGTGCCGGGAACAGGCTCCGCGAACGGGGCGACAAATGCTCCCTGCGTGATCGTGATCCATGGCGGCGGTTGGGACGGCGGAAAGAAAGAGGAATTTGGTTGGTTCAACCGCCATCTGTCGGCCCGGGGGTTTGCCGTGGCGGCGATCGAGTACCGGCTCGCCCCGCAATTTCCCTGGCCCGCGCCGCGCGATGATGTCCGCGCCGCGGTGGCATGGCTGAAAGCGCACGCGGCGGAACTGCGGATCGATCCGGCCCGGCTGGTGCTGTTCGGTCGTTCGGCCGGCGGGAGTATCGCGGAGGCGGTCGCGTACGGTTCACCCGATCCGGCGATTCGCGGCGTGGCGGCGTTTTATGCGCCGGCGGATCTGCACTACGCGTGGATCACCTCAAAGGAAGGCGACGTCCTCGATCCGTTGAAACTGCTGCGGCAGTATCTCGGCGGCTCACCGGAGCAGGTGCCCGCAGCTTACGAAGCTGCGAGCGGTTATCTCCAGGTCAGGCGCGGCGCGCCGCCCACGCTGCTCGTGCACGGTGATCGCGACGTGATTGTCTGGCACCGCCAGAGCGAGCGGCTCGCGGAACGTTTGGCCGAAAACAACGTGCCGCACGCGCTGATCTCGCTGCCCTGGGCGACGCACGGTTTCGAATTCTACGGCGACAGCCCGAGCGGACAACTGGCGATGTACGCCTTGGAGTCGTTTCTCGCCACGGTGACGAAGTGATCCGAACCCCGGATTTCACCACAGAGGCACAGAGACACGGAGCCCGATCCGTTCTGGTGAATTCCGATTTCTCTGTGTCTCTGTGTCTCTGTGCCTCTGTGGTGAAATCCGTGATTGGAATCCGGATCGGATTCATGGCTTCCGAATTCATCCTTCATCCTTCATCCGGTCGCAGCCGCAGTCAGCTTGGGCCGGCGTTGCCGCAGGATGCGCAGAATCTCGAGCACGATGACGGGCCCGAAAATCCAGACCACCTGCATGGGAAATAATTTCTGCGCGTAGATCTGGTGGTAGGCGGCGAGCGCGGCGGCGAGGTACACGAGGCGGTGGAGGTTCTTCCAGCGCTTGCCGCCGAGCCAGCGCAGCGCCGCGTGGAGGCTCGTCACGGCGAGCACGAGCAGGATCGCGAAGGCGAGCAGCCCGCTGATGAGAAACGGTTTGGTCACGTCGCTCGCCAGCACGCGGAAGCCGCCCTCGTAGAGCAGGTGCGTGGCGAAGTGCAGCGCGGCGTAGAAGAACGCGCTCACGCCGACGAGGCGGCGATGGCGGTTGAGCGCGAGGGCGATGCCCCATTTCGGAAACAACACGCGCAGCGGGGTGAAGGTCAGGACGATCGCCAGCAGCAGGCAGGCGACGAACCCGAGATGATGCAGCACGTACTTCAGCGGATCGGCGAGGACGGTCGGGTCATGCCGCAGCAGCGGCCAGGCCGGCCAGAGTCCGGGCAGGACGATCAGCGTGACGACGACCGCCTTCGAGCGGAGGAGCTTTTCCAGCCAAGCCATCCGGCGGTCGGTCAGTAATTCCGGACGAGATCGAGGCCCTTGTAGAGCGCGCCGACCTGCTTCTCGTAGCCATTGAACATCAGCGTCGGCTGCCGGCCGCCGAAGACGCCGGCGCCGATCACGCGTTCGCTCGCCTGCGACCAGCGCGGATGGTCCACGTGCGGATTCACGTTGGCGTAGAAGCCGTACTCCTGGCCGTTCATCACGGCCCAGGTGTTTTCCGGCATCCGGGAGGTGAACTCGATCTGCACGATCGATTTGATGCCCTTGAATCCGTACTTCCAGGGCGTGACCAGCCGTAGCGGCGCGCCGTTCTGGTTCGGGATCGGCTTGCCGTAAATTCCCGTGGCCATGAACGCGAGTTCGTTGGTCGCCTCGTCGAGGCGGAGGCCTTCGACGTAAGGGTAATCCAGATTGCCCTGGCGCTGGCCGATCGCGGCCTTCCGATCGACGAAGGATTTGAACTGAAGGTATTTCGCCTCGGGCTTCGGATCGGCGAGCGCGACGAGCTTGGCGAGGGGAAACCCGTCCCACGGGACCACCATCGACCACGCCTCGACGCAGCGATGGCGATAGACGCGCTGCTCGAGTCCGCCGGCCTTGGTGATGAGATCATTGACGTCGAACTTCGCCGGATTGCGGACCAGGCCCTTCACTTCGATGGTCCACGGCTCGGTCTTCCAACCCTTGTTGGCGTATTCCTTGGGGTCGGACTTCTCCATGCCGAACTCGTAGAAATTATTGTAGCTCGTGATGAACTCGTACGCGGTCGGCTTGAGCGCGGACAGCGGATAGGCGGGATTCTCCTTCGCCGGAAAGCCGCCGGTGGCGGCGCGCAGGCCCCGCGGCAGGAGCGCGGCGGCGGCGACCCCCGTGCCGAGCGTCTTGAGGAAATCGCGGCGGTTGTGCGTGCGATACAGCTTCTCGGGAGTGACAGCGGACTCCGGGAGTTCCCAATCCTTCTTCGAGAGAATAAACATGGTCGTGGTTCTCCGGCTGATAATTGGAGCCGCGCGGGGGTAGCTTGGTTCCCCAGCAGGCTAGGAACAGAGGGAAATACCGCGAGATTTATTCCAGTCCAATGCCACCCGGAATTTCACCACAGAGACACGGAGACGCAGAGACCGATCTTCCGGAAATGAATTCAGAAGCCAGGAAACCAGGCAAACACCTGGGTTTCCCATGGCGGAATTCCTTCTCCGTGCCTCGGTGTCTCTGTGGTGAAAGGATCGATGATGGGTTTCCCCTCACCACGAGCCGCGGAGGCCGCCGAAGGTGAGGCGCGGGGCGCCGATGTTGACGACGCCGTCGGCGCTGCGGCCGGTTTCGATCCGGGCATCGCCGAGGTTTTCCACGCTGAGGAAGAGCTCGAGATGCTTGGTGAGCGGGCGGCTGAGGCCGAGATCCGCCACGACCACTTCGCCGAGGATGAGCGTGTTCTCATCGTCCTCAAACTGCCGGCCCATCCAGCGGACGCGTGGCGTCGCGACGATCTGCCAGGGGCCGTGCCAGGTGGCGCCCA
>CALFNJ010000203.1 GCA_937902865.1 uncultured Opitutaceae bacterium | reverse complement strand
GAAGGTAGGGACGGGCGGCCAGAAGGTGGAGCGCGTTGTCCCTAACGCGCTGAGCGACGCTGCCGACGTAGAGACGCCGAAGCACGGACGGAGCGAACAACGCGTTAGGGACAACGCGTTCCACCCTCGATCCCAGCCGCCTCACAGCGGCAGCTACATTCGGAAAGACGGCATGCCCGCTCGGCTTCGCGTGGCACTCTCGCGTGCGGCCACTTTTTCGTGTTCTTCGCCGAGGCGCGTCATTAACAGTTTCCCATGAAGACCCGCCGCGAGATCGTCGAGAACTGGCTGCCGCGCTACACGGGGGTGCCGCTGAAGCAGATGGGCGAGTACATCCTGCTGACGAACTTCCACCAGTACGTGAAGCTCTTCGCGCAGTGGCACCGGGTGAAGGTCGTCGGCAAGGACCGGCCCATGAGCAGCGCCACCGCGGGCAACATCACCATCATCAATTTCGGCATGGGCAGCGCGCCGGCGGCGACGGTGATGGACCTGCTCAGCGCGATTCATCCCAAGGCGGTGCTCTTCCTCGGCAAGTGCGGCGGCGTGAAGCATCGCGCCACGCTCGGTGATCTCATCCTCCCGATCGCCGCCATTCGCGGCGAGGGCACGAGCTCCGATTATTTTCCGCCCGAGGTGCCGGCGCTGCCCGCGTTCGCGCTGCAGAAGGCCATCTCGACGACGATCCGCGACCACGCCCGCGACTACTGGACCGGCACCGTTTACACCACCAACCGCCGCGTCTGGGAGCACGACGAGGCCTTCAAGAAATACCTCCGGAAGATCCGCGCCATGGCGATCGACATGGAAACCGCGACGATCTTCATGACCGGCTTCTTCAACGAGATTCCGACCGGCGCGCTCCTCCTCGTCTCGGATCAGCCGATGGTCCCGGAAGGCATCAAGACCAGCGAGAGCGACAAGCAGGTCGACACCGACTACGTCGCCGACCACCTCCGCATCGGCATCGACGCCCTCAAGCAGCTGATCAACAAGGGGCTGACGGTGAAGCACCTGCGATTCTGAGCTGACGCTCTGATTTTGGATTTTCGAGTTTGGATTTTGGACTTCGAACCGCAGACCTGAGGGAGGGAACGATGGAGCACTAGCGGTTTCCCGTGCCGCCTTGGTCAACGGCGGCTTCGTGGAAGGTTCGGCTGCCGAAAATTCAAACTCCAAAATCCAAATTCCAAAATCGCACAGCCCGGCAACTGGGCGCGCCCGCGAGGCGTCATTTCCTTCGTCCCACC
>CALFNJ010000202.1 GCA_937902865.1 uncultured Opitutaceae bacterium | reverse complement strand
CGCCATCGGGGCGGCGCCGGCCGCGCGCAGCCGGTTCAGGGAAAACTCGCCGAGCGTGACGGCCGCGCCAGCCACGGCGGACGTCTTCAGGAAATCACGCCGGGAAGGCAGCGCGGCGGGCGTGGGACGATTCTGATTCTGGTTCTGCGGCAGGGAGGATTCGGGCGCGGAGTTCATGGGGGAAGAGAGGAGCGTGAATGGCAGGAGCGATGACGCGAGGGCCTGGGGGGAAGGCGGGGTGCCGCCGAGGAAAATTCGGACGGCAAAACGGGGGAAGACCGAGACGATGCCGCCGCCCTCCGATCAAGCCCAGCCGAAAAACCAGCCGTTCCCGCTTAGAATATTTTTTGCGGCTCCGCGTGAATTCGCGAATGACCGCTCTCGGGGGAGATGGAATGTGGAACCGGGGAAATCAGAAACGGCAGGTTCCGAGCGCGGAGAAGAGAGCAGGACCCGGCGGAGTGTTTCCATCCCCACCCTTCCGAGGTGTCCGGCACCGCCGATTTTCGCCCTTCGCTCCACGCTCCATATTATAAAAGCGGACGTTGCGGATCCGGGGCTCCTGTTTACTTTGCCTTCGTCTCTCAACCCTTCGGAGGTGCCCCATGAATGCCCTGCCTGCTTCCCGTTGTCGCACGCTGTTGCTCGTCCTGCCGGTGTTGCTGTTCGCCGCTTCCCCCGCGATCGCCGACGATTTTCCCTGGCGCGATTCTTCGCTCAAGATCATCCAGACCACGGAGCCGGATTTTCCGCCCGACACCGAGACGCTGCTGCTGCGCCGGGGCGAGGCGCGCGTGGTGATCAACGTCGATGCGGATGGCCACTTGGTCGACTGGCTGGTGACCAGCTACACGCACCCGAACTTCGCCACGGCCGCAATCAACGCGCTCAAAGAATGGCGCTATGAACCCGCGCGCATCGCCGGAGAACCGGTCGGCACCCGTGCTTCGCTGGCGTTCAATTTCCAGGTGAAAGGGCAGGTCATCTCGCTGAGCGGGGTGGATGCGCTCGCCTCCCAGTTCAGCTCGGCCCTCGGCGACCATCGGACCGACCGCGTCTGCCTGCCGCATGAGCTCGACCAGCCCGTGCAGGCGGTGCAGACGGTGCCGCCCCACCCGATCGCGAGCCGCAACCAGAAAGGTTCACGGACGGTCGTGGTGGACTTCTACATCGACGAGACCGGCCGGCCGCGCATGCCGGTCGTGACCGACGCGCAGGACCAGCAGGCGGCGGCGGCGGTCGACGCGCTCATGCAATGGCGGTACACCGTGCCGACGAAGGCGGGCACGCCGGTCAGCGTGCGGGCACAGCAGAGCTTCGTGTTCACCAAGAACTCCTGAACCGCGCGGCTCTCGCCGCGGCCGGAAGCCCATCGCGCGAACGCATGCCTCCTTTTCTTTCCGGGTTGCTGCGCACGGTCCTGATCATGCTCGGCGCCGCGGCCATCGTCTCCGCGATCGTCAACATCATCGCCGCCGTGCAGCTGCTCGAGCCCTCGGACGCGGAAGCGATCGGACTCAGCCGGAGCTTTGTCGTGACGGAATACTCCGTGCAGCTGCTGGTCGGCGCCGTGATGCTTTTCTTCGGATTTCGCCGCCGGCCGAAAAAATAAAAGTTTCCCGCGGCAAACGGGAAAACAAATTTGCTGTTTTGCGGCGGAGGAATCTGCCAACTTGCCCACCCCTACTCTCGAACCCTACCCCCGCTACCCCTATGAAAACCCGGCTGTTCTGTTGTCTCGCCGTTCTCGTCGCCGCGCCTGCGGCTTTCGCGCAGAAACTTCTCGTCGTCTCGGAAAAAGGCGGTCCGCAAGTCGTGCGGGCGATCACCATGGGCACCTCGATGGTGGAAAAGGACGGCAAACTCGTCTCCACCAGCGGAACCGAATACGCGCTCGGCAAGGCGGCCATCTACGGTCGCGGCTTCGTCAAGCTCACCAACGTGGCGGTGAAGGAAAACCGCATCGAGGATCTCGCGAAGGGCACGGAGACGATCTTCGGCAATGACCTCGACGCGACGATTTCGTCCGACACTCCCCTGAAGCACTGCTTCTTCGTGTGGGAAATCAATACGGACCTCGATCACCTTCCCTCCGCGATCGAGATGCGCGACCTGATTCCCGGAGAGGCCCAGAAGATCCGCATCAGCGTGGCGCTCCAGGCCCATCTCGCGGAAGGCGAGAGCCATTCCAAGCTCCATGTCTTTTCCGACGGGCTCGAGATTCTCAACTCCACGATGGACCCGGCCTACATCGCCGAGCAGA
The DNA here is from genome assembly GCA_937902865.1 of uncultured Opitutaceae bacterium. Taxonomy (GTDB): domain Bacteria; phylum Verrucomicrobiota; class Verrucomicrobiia; order Opitutales; family Opitutaceae; genus CAIUWA01. Next base: position 3,897 of record CALFNJ010000202.1, on the reverse strand, counting down.
CCCGGAAGACCGAGGAATTCCAGCTGAAGCGCGTGCCGGACCGCCCCGTCGGCATTTCCCGCGCCGTGCCGCCCGCCGTGCCGGTGTTTCCCGCCGATCTGAAGGCGCAGGGCGTGGGCGGCTCGGCCAAGGTGAGCTGCACGATCGATGACCACGGCAACGTCGTGGACGTGAAAGTCGTCGAGGCCACGCATCCGTCCTTTGGCGAATCGCTCGCCGCCGCCGCCAAGCAGTGGAAATTCGAGCCGGCGGTGAAGGACCACCAATACGTCCAGGCGACCGCGGTGATCCCCTACACCTTCAAGGTGGCCGCCGCCGAGGCCAAGTAATCGAACCGGGCTTTCGGCTCGTCGCTTTCACGCGCGCCTCGAAAAGGGGCGCGCGTTTTTTATTCCGCGGCAGCCGAGGATCGGAAGGTAGGGCGCGTTGTCCCGAACGCGCCGAAACATTATCCGCGTCCTGGTCGAGAACTGGGCGAAGACGGCGCGTTCGGGACAACGCGCCCTACCTCAAAATCCGGCTCGCGCGCTTGCTCAGATGCGATGGCCTCAGCTTCGCCCGGCCTTATTCCACAGGGTTGGTAGCGGCCGATCTCCGGGCGGCGGAGTTCAGCTTCGCAAGCGGAACGCGCTCGGAGGTCGCGTTCCGCCTCCCGGTTTTCCGTCTTACTTCTTCACGAGCTCGATGCTCGTGGCGGTGATTTCCTTCTTGTCGCCGTTGTCCTTCACGACGCCCACGACCTTGATTTCCTGGGGCTCGGTGCAGACGTTGTCGTGGAATTTTTCGCTGAGCGGATTCTGCGTGAGATAGTAGATCTGTTCCTTCCCATCCTTCGTCACGACCACGACGTTCTGGCACGTGTCGCTCTTGCCCAGCGCGCACTTCGCGCATTCGCCCTTGCCCACGAGAGTGACGGGCGCCGGATCAGCCGCCCAGACCAGGGAAGTGCCGACGAGACCGAGAGCGATAAAACCAAGGAGGGATTTGTGTTTCATGCCTCCGAGCCTGCCGCTCGCGGAAAAAGTAACAAGGGCCAACTGAGGAAAGTAACAAGTGCCAGGTAACAAGTAACAGGGGAGTCCGCGCTTCGCGCTCCGGTGGAGGATAGAAAAGTGATTTGACCCACGTGCATCGTCGGAGCCGACTCCCTCGCTTCTCCCCTTGTTACCTGTTACTTGTCCCCTGTTACTTCCCCTCCCTTATGCTCTCTCTTCGTACCCTCATTCTCTTCGGCCTCGCCTCCGGTTTTGCTTTGTCGGCGCGCGCGGCTTTCCAGGCTGACATCGAATATGGCACCGCCAGCGGCGAAAGCCTGAAGCTGGATGCCTCCGTGCCGGACGGCGCCGGTCCCTGGCCGGTCGTGATTCTGGTCCACGGCGGCGGCTGGACCGCCGGCGACAAGAGCGGCGGGCCGAAGAAGGGCTATATGGCGCCGATGCACGAGCCGCTCACGAAAGCCGGCTTCGCCTGGTTCTCCATCAATTACCGGCTCGCCCCGAAATACCACTACCCGGCCCAACTCGAGGATCTCCAGACCGCCATCCGCTGGGTCAAGGCGCACGCGGCGCAATACCATCTCGATCTCACTCGGATCGCGCTGTCGGGCGAGTCCGCCGGTTCGCAGATGGTCGCCATGGCCGCGATGCAGGCGGATGATTCGACCCGCGTCGCCGCCGTGATTCCGTTTTACCTTCCGGCCGACCTGCTGGAGGACCCGATCAAGACGGGCACGCTCAATCCCAGCCGCTCCGCCCTGATCGGCCGCACCGCGTTCGACGACGAGGCGCGCACGCAGCTGCGCGCCGCCTCGCCGATGTATTTCGTGAAGGCAGGCCTGCCTCCGTTTCTGCTGCTGCACGGCACGGCCGACCAGAACGTGCCGTACCACCAGTCCGTGGACATGCAGGCCAAGCTGCGCGCGGTGGGCGTGCCGTGCGAACTCATCACCATTCCCGGCGGCGTGCATGGCATGCTGACCTGGGATACCGTGGCGCCTGACTACAAGGAACGCGTGATCGCGTGGCTCGAGAAAACGATGCCGGCGAAAAAGTAACAGGTAACAAGTACCAAGTAACAAGGGAGTGCGCCTGCCGGCTGCAAAAAAGACATCCGGCAAACTAAGCGCGCAGCGCGGACTCTTCTTGGTACTTGTTACCTGGCTCTTGTTACTTGGTCGCTTGACAGCTCGTCCTGAGTTCTTCCTTTTCCTCCACGCAATCATGACCCTCGCCGCCGCAGCCTCGCTCGCTTCGATCCTCGGATTCATTTCCGTGGTCGTCTCCGTCGTTTCGCTGCGCCGCACGCCGCGAGGGATCTGATTCGTAACGAATTTGCCCCTCCGGTGTCGCAACACCGGAGGGGCTTTTTTTTGGCCCAGCCGGTGGCGGCAAGGGAGCGGGTTCCAAAGCCCAATCCATCATGAACACCACCACTGCCACCCGCCGAAACGCCTTGCTGCGCCAGCAGGGCATCAAGCCGCCGACCCGTCTCCACGCGGACCGGCCCGCCGCGCTCCCGCCGGCTCCCGCGCACGATTTCCTGGTGCTGAATCAGCATCCGGCCTTCACCGCGGAAACCGCGGCCTACCCGGCCGTCCAGGCGATCGCGGCCAAAGCATGGACCGTTTGAGCAACCGGCTGCGCTTGGCGACGAGCTTCGCGCGCAGGGCGCGCAGTAGGGCAGGTTTTCGACCTGCCGGACGGATCGAAGACCCGTCCTACACTGCCAACCTCTCCGCTCGATCTCGCTGCGCTCTCGCGTCCATTGGCGGCGATGTAACACGCCGTTCCGGCCAGCGTCTCTTTGGCGAGACGCCACTTCGTCATGTCCGTTCTAGTTCGACCAGAGCTTCTCTCACGCGACCGTTCGGTCCATTGACCGCGATTGGGTGCTCACGGGAAAGCGCCGGAAGGACGGAGGGGTAAACACCCCGGGGCACACCCGGAACCTCGTTTTTTTCCCAATGACTATAGGCACCATGAAAACCACCACTACTCTCGCGGCCCTGGCCCTGTCTGCCCTGCTGGCCGGCTGCGCGGGCACCGGACCGAACACACAGCAGGGCGCCGTCGGCGGAGCCGCCTTGGGCGCGCTCGCCGGCGCGGTCATCGGCAATAACTCCGGCAGTCACAACGCACTCGGCGGAGCCCTCATCGGCGGAGCCGTCGGCGGCGTGGCGGGCGGCACCATTGGCAACAGCCTCGATCACCAGCGCGGCACGCTCTACCATTCCGAAGCCGAGGCCACCACCAATGTCGTCGTCGAACAGGCTCCTCCCCCGCCGCCGCGCCAGCGCGAGGTCGTGGTCGCGCGTCCCGCGCCCGACGCCATTTGGGTGACCGGCTACTGGGCGTACTCCGGCGACCGCCGCTACGAATGGGTTCCGGGTCATTGGGAGCGTCCCGATCCTCACTATCACACCTTCGTCGAGCCCCATTGGGCGCGCCGCGGCCGCGGCTATGTCTACGTCCAGGGTTACTGGCGTTGAGCCTCGGAACTGATTCAAATCCCTCCGCTCTTTCTCTTCCATCCAGAGCCGGTCGCGCGACCGGCTCTTTTTATTTTTCCGAGTCCATCACGAACCACGCAACCACGCGGTGGAAGCGGACGTCGGAGTAAACTGAACATTCCCTTCCCCAGCCGTTTCGTGCCGAGGCGCGGATGCGCAGAGGATCGACCAAGTCCGATCCCTGCGTTTCCGCGCCTCGGCGCGAAACCTTCCGGGATCGGGCTGTTCGTGAAATTTCGCCCGCAATCCCACCGTTGCTGACACCAACCTCCTTTCCATCGCCCTCCGCTCCGGCGTCTCCCTGACCGGAATTGCCTTCCTCCCCCCTTTCTGCGCGACTGCGCCACCTTACCCCATGCTCCCGTACGCGCTCACCATTTTCACCGGTG
>CALFNJ010000201.1 GCA_937902865.1 uncultured Opitutaceae bacterium | reverse complement strand
TCGACAAGATCTTCGATCCGTTCTTCACCACCAAGCCGCTGGGCGAAGGCACGGGACTCGGGCTGGCCACGTTGATCGGCCTCGTGAAAAACCACGGCGGCTTCGTCGCGGTGGAAAGCGAAGTCGGCAAGGGCAGCACCTTCAAAATCTACCTGCCGGCGGAGCCCGGAGCCCGGGAGGCCGCTCCGGCGCAAACGGCCGCCAGCGTGCCGCGCGGAAGCGGCGAAATGGTCCTGGTGGTCGATGACGAGGCGAGCATCTGCGACGTGATCGGACAGACTCTGGCCCAGTACGGCTACCGTGTCCTGACCGCAACCGACGGCGGTGACGGCTGCGCGAAGTTCGCGCGGCATCTGGCCGAGGTGAAACTCGTGCTGACCGATCTGGACATGCCGGTGATGGGCGGCGTGGTGATGATCCAGGTGCTCAGAAAGATGAATCCGGCGATCAAGATCATCATTTCGAGCGGCAAGATTTCCGACGTGGCCAGCACCACGGCCCTGCAGGAGCTGGAGGTGAACTCGGTGCTGACGAAGCCCTACACGGCGGACACCGTGCTGCGGCTCGTGCACGAGTTGCTGCATGGGTAGGGCGCGTTGTCCCTAACGCGCCGGTTCGGCTCCGTCGGCGATGAAACGTGGATAACGATTTCGGCGCGTTAGGGATAACGCGCCCTACCTTCGGCGGCCTGCTGGCCGCCGAACGCGACCGGGAGGTCGCGTCCCCATTTCGATCATCTTCATTTCGAGCATCCCATTTTCGATCATCCGATCTTCGAGCATTCGATCCTCGAGCATTCGGTTTTCGAGCGTTCCATCTCCGATCACCGGCGCACGGGAACGTTTCCTGATTTCCTGAGTTCCAGATAACCGAACCCAATTATTTCCCGGGAAAGCGCAGGACGGTGAGGGAGTTCGCGGGGGCGAGATAATCGAAGCCGGAACCGGCGTAGCTCACCGCTTCGGTCAGGATTTCCGCGGCGGGCGGCTTGCCGTCCTCGTTCACCACCATCGCGTCGGCGCCCGCGAGCACGGATTTGGTGGCGTGGACCGGCGATGATTTGGCGCCGCGCAATTCGACCTGCACGGGCGTGGCGGCGTTGCCGCCATTCACGATTTTCAGGATCATGTCCCCGGTGGAAGTTTCGCGCACGGCTGAGGCGACGACTGGACGGAGGTCTGCGCCCTGCGTGATCGTGGTGGGCAGGTAGCGGTCACCGCTGTTTCTGCTGAACAGTTTCTGCACCGAATAATTGATGCTCGGGTACACCTCGGTCGCGGTGAAGTAGATGAGGTCGGGATTCCACTGGGTGTGTCCGCGGCGCCCGAGCAGCGGCGCGTACGAGGCGAAACGAACGATGTCGCCGTTGCGCTCGAGGCTCGTGAGGTAGGCCGCCTCGGCGATGGCGGAGTGCAGTGTCAGGCGGCGGCTGGTCTCGTGCGCCGCGTATTCACCCACGTAGACGCTCGCCTTGCTGCGATCATACGCGTCGTACCGCTGCAGGTTGTCCCAGAACCACTGGGGCGGCTTGTAGTAGTGCTCGTCGACGACCGGCACCTTGAGCTGGTTCACGACCTGCCAGCCCTTGGTGTAGTCCTCGCCATCGGGGAAGGGGCCGGCTGTGCCCACCACGTCAATCTCCGGATGCGCCGCCTTCACGGCCTGGTAGATCATCGCGAAGCGTTCCTCGAACTCCGGTGTGATGTGCTCCTCGTTGCCGATGCCGAGCACCTTCAGGCCGAACGGCGCCGGATGTCCCGCCGCGGCGCGCTTCGCTCCCCACGTGGACGTGGCCGGGCCGTTGGCGTACTCGATCAGGTCGAGCAGGTCCTGGATGTAAGCCGGCATCTGGTCCAGCGGCAGCGCTTGCTGGCCGGTGCCGCCCTGGTGATCGGAATTTTGGCAACTGACGGCGGACGGCACGACCGGCAGCGGCTTCGCGCCGATGTCCTCGCAGAATTGGAAAAATTCGAAATAGCCCAGGCCGACGCTCTGGTGATAGCCCCAGAGATTCTCCTGCTGGCGGCGCTGCTCGACCGGTCCGATCGTATCCTTCCAGCGATAGGCATTCGTGAGGCTCTGTCCGTGCACGAGGCAGCCGCCAGGGAAGCGCATGAACTTCGGCTTCAAATCGGCGATGACCTGCGCGAGATCGGCGCGCCGAGCTCGGAAGCGCG
>CALFNJ010000200.1 GCA_937902865.1 uncultured Opitutaceae bacterium | reverse complement strand
CCTCCCCGCCGTGATCACGTTCGTGGCCTATTGGGTCATCGCGATTCCCGGCGGCTACCTGTTCGGCGTCCACGGCTCCTTCGGTGCCGTCGGCATCTGGGCCGCCCTCGCCGCCGGCCTCGCCTTCGCCGCGGTCATGCTTGGCCTGCGATTCCTGCGGCTGACGCGGATCCAAAATTAAGCGCAAAGACGCCAAGACGCGAAGGACAAGTCAGGCGATTCTATCCGACAAATCCTCCGGCCTTTGCGTCTTCGCATCTTCGCGCTTCAAAACTTCTCCGTGATTCCTCACCGCTGCCATCCTGTAACCCAATAGGTTACTTTGCCGACGGATCTGACGCGCGAGCGCGATGGGGCAATGGAGCGATTGACGGCGGTCAGGGCTGCGATCGACAGCTCGCCTCAGCCAAGCGCCTCGGCGAGGGCGGCGATGATGTCTGCGGTCGGCTCGGTGCCGATGGACAGGCGCAGCAGCTCCGGATCGATGCCGCTCGCGGCCAGCTCGGCGCGGCCGGCTTCGGTCGTCACGAGGTCGTAGTGCGCGAGGTACATGAACGGACAGATGAGCGTCGTCTTCATGCCGAAGCTTGGACCCTTGGGCAGACGCAGGCGGTCGTAGAATTTTTCCAGCGAGCCGCGCAGCGAGAAGGAGATCATGCTCCCGACGGCCTCGGGCGAACGCGCCACGTCCAGGTAATTTTCCCGCGAGGCCGGATGCAGCGCCCAGAAAACCTCTTTCACCGCCGGATGCTTTTCCAAAAACGCCGCGACCTGCGGCACGCTGGCGTGGATCTGGGCGAGAACCTGGCGTGTCTGTCCGATTTGGGCGGCAAGGCGGGAGAGGTCGCGCGCATAGACGGGCTCGAGCCGGGCGGCGATCCGTTGGCGGAGATAGTCGGCGTCAGGACCGGCGGGATTCACCACGACCAGTCCCGCGGTCAGATCGCCCTCGCTGGCGGTGTACTTCGTGAGACTCGAGAGCACGAGGTCGGAGTGGCGCAGCGCGTCGAGATTCCAGGCGCAGGTGATGGAGGGATCGAGCAGCACATGGGCTCCGTGCTGGCGCGCGAGAGCCGCGATCGCGGCGACCTCGGGCGTCTGGATCAGAGGATTGGTCGGAACCTCCATCACGATGCCGGCGATCCGGTCGCCCTTTTCGGCGAAAAGCCTTTCCAGCCCGGCGCGATCGAAGACATCGCGGACGTACACGTAGTTGTCCGGAGTCCGCGTGAACTTCTGCAGGATGATGATGGTATCGAGATAGAGCCAGCCGAGCTGCACCCAGATCGTGCGGCCGCGCGACGCCTGCAGCTCGCCCGAGGCGCGGAAGGCCGCGTAGATCGCGTTCATGCCGCTGCTGGCGAGGAGCAGGTCGCGCGCCTGCGCCGGCGGGAAGGCCGGCAGCAATTCGCGGCGAATCGCCTCCTCCGCATTCCCGGCGTGAAGGACTTCGGGCTGGGCGGCGGGCAGGAGCCCGCGTTGGACCAGCTCATCCTCGGCCGCGCGGGACGACAGGAAGCCGCCGACGTTCTGGAGAAAAGTTTTTGCCCGGCCGGCGATTTCCGAAATCTCCGGGTGAGCGAGGCCGTGAATCGCGCCGTCGTGAAACCGTGTGACATGCGCCGCGCCCAGGTGCGCGGCGAGTTCGTCCGCCATCCGCGCGGAGGAGGCGAGCCAGACCCGCTGCCCGGCGAGGCCGTGCTTTTCCGCCAGATGCAGCGCGAGCTGCTGGAGAAAAGGATGCACCACGAAGCGCGGGTAGCCCGAGCTGAGGTGCCGCATGACGTCGGGCTTCTTTTCCTCGTAGCCGCAGACCGCGTACATCGTGGGCAGGCTGCACGAGACGGAGTGCACGCTGCCGGGAATGCGTTGACCGAGCGGAATGGGAACGAAGGCGGACATTGCGAAGGAAAGCGGTCAGCATGGCCGGTCCGGCTGCGCCTTGGCAAGTGCGGGACAGGTCATACGCGTCGCACGCGTCGCGGGGCGACGCGAACGTTCAACGTCCAACGCTCAACGTTGAACGTTCAACTCGGAGCGGGCTGGGCGGGAGCCGCAACGCTGCTGGCGTGAATCCGCTGGCTGCGGGCTGATCGCGTTCAACATTCAGCCTGAGCCAGGAGTCTTTCCGCTGGCGACGCGAACGGGCGTCCCAAGGGACGCCCCTACATCAGGCGGGAGCATCCACCGCCATCGGGCTGGCGGATCGAGTTGAACGTTCAACGTTGAAGGTTGGACGTTCAACGTTCGCACCGACGGCCGCGTCGGTGCGATGCGGCTTGCTCCGGAGGGAGCGGGCGCGTTGAACGGCGCGGATGAAAATCGTTTCCTGGAACGTCAACGGCGTCCGCGCGGCGCACAAGAAGGGGCTGCTGGACTTCATGGAAAAATCCCAGGCCGACGTGATCTGCCTGCAGGAGGCGAAGGCGCATCCGGGAGACGCCCAGCACATTGCCTGGCCGCACGGGTACGAGACGTTCTGGAACCCCGCGGTGAAGAAGGGCTACAGCGGCACGATCGTGTTCACGCGCGTGAAGCCGAAGAAGGTCACGCTCGGCATCGGCCTGCCGGACCACGACGGCGAGGGACGCGTGATCACGGTGGAGTACGACGATTTTTTCCTCCTCAACGTCTATCAGCCGAATTCTCAGCGCGGGCTGACGCGACTCGAGTACCGCACGCAGCAGTGGGATCCCGCCTTTCTCGGCTACCTGAAGAAGCTCGGGAAGAAGAAGCCGGTGATTTTCTGCGGCGATCTCAACGTGGCGCACCAGGAGATCGACCTCACGAATCCAAAGACGAACCGTCGCAACGCCGGCTTCACCGACGAGGAGCGCGGGAATTTCACCAAGGTGCTGGAGGCGGGCTTCGTCGACACCTTCCGCGAGTTCGAGAAGGGAGCGGGCCATTACAGCTGGTGGAGTCAGATGATGAACTGCCGCGCGCGGAACATCGGGTGGCGCGTCGACTACTTCGTCGCTGCGGAGAAACTCCGTCCTGCGTTGAAGCGCGCCTGGATCAGCCCCGAGGTGATGGGTAGCGATCACTGTCCGGTGGGCCTGGAAATCGGCTGAGCGCGGTGGGAGAACGGCTGGTTTCGATCCGTTTCGCACAGAGGCGCGAAGACGGGAAGGGCGTCGTG
>CALFNJ010000199.1 GCA_937902865.1 uncultured Opitutaceae bacterium | reverse complement strand
CTTTTACGGACGCCCGAGTTTTTGGTTGGCTGAGCGAACGGGCGTCCCAAGGGACGCCCCTACATCCGATCTCTGCGCCTCCGCGCCTCTGTGCGAGACGGATCGGAACCGCCTTTATCCGCCGAGGTAGGTCGCTTTCAACCGCGGGTTTGCCCGGAGTTCGCCGCTGGGGCCTTTCAGGACGATGCGGCCGGTTTCCATCACGTAGCCGTAGCTGCTGACCTCGAGCGCGAGCTTCGCGTTCTGTTCGACGAGGAGAATCGTGAGGCCCTGGGTGCGGTTGATCTCGACGATCTTCTCGAAGATCGTGGTCACGAGCCGCGGCGCGATGCCGAGCGAGGGCTCGTCGAGCATGAGGAACTTGGGGTTGCCCATCAGGGCGCGTCCGATCGCGAGCATCTGCTGCTCGCCGCCGGACAGGGTGCCGGCGGTCTGGCGGAGCCGCTCCTTCAGCCGGGGGAAAATGCCGAACACGTAGTCGCGATTCTTCGCGTTTTGCTCGGCGTCGTGCTGCAGGTAGGCGCCCATCGCGAGATTCTCGTCCACGGTGAGATTGGAAAAGATCATCCGCCCCTCGGGTACGTGACAAAGGCCGCGGCCGACGATGCGGTGCGGCGGCAGGGCAGTGATGGTGTGGCCCGCGAACGTGATCTCACCCTGCCGGGGCCGGAGCAGACCCGAGATGGTGCGCAAAGTGGTCGTCTTCCCCGCGCCATTGCCGCCGATCAGCGTGACAATCGCGCCGGGCTCGATCCGGAAGGAAACCCCGTTGAGCGCGGCGATCACGCCGTAGGAGACGGAAAGATCGGAAACCGTTAGCATTTTCGATTTTTGATTCTCGATTTTCGATTTCGAGCCGACGGGCTGACGGTGCCGGTCGGAGGCGGCTCGTTGCCCGCGATCGTCGCAGCTGCGATTTCGGCCTCCGGTCCGGCAATCGAAAATCGAGAATCCAAAATCGAAAATTTCATCAGTGGTGCGCGATCGAATCCGTGTGGTCCTCGCCGAGGTAGGCCTCGATCACCTTGCGGTCGCTTTGGATGGCGGCGGGCGGGCCCTCGGCGATCTTCACGCCGTAATCGAGCACCGCGATCCGCTGGCAGACCCCCATCACGACCCGCATGGAGTGCTCGACCAGCAGGATCGAAAGCGAGAACTGCCGCTGGATCTGCTGGATCAGGCGGATGAGCTCGGTCTTTTCCGTCGGGTTCATCCCGGCGGCGGGTTCGTCGAGCAACAGCAGCTGCGGCCGGGTGGCGAGGCAGCGCACGATCTCGAGCCGGCGCTGGTCGCCGTAGGGCAGCGAACGCGCCGGCGCGTGGCGGACCCGGCCGAGGTTGAAGATCTCCAGCAGTTCGTCCACCCGGTGGGCGATCGCCGCCTCGTCGTCGTGGAACGTGCGTCCGCGCAGCAGCGCCTGGAACGCTCCGGTGGCGCGGTGCTGGTTGCAGGCGACGCGCACGTTGTCGAAGACCGAAAGGCTGCCGAAGAGCCGGATGTTCTGGAACGTGCGCGCGATCCCGAGGGCGGCGATCTCGCTGATGCGCAGGCCGGCGAGACGGCGGCCCTGGCTGGAGACGGTGCCGTCGCTCGGCGGATAGACGCCGGTGATGACGTTGAAGACCGTGGTTTTGCCCGCGCCATTGGGGCCGATCAGGCCGACGAGCTCGCCGGGGGCGATCGCAAGATCGACGCCGTTCAGCGCGGTGAGACCGCCGAAGCGAACGGTGACCTGCTCGAGTTGGAGAAGCGGCGCGGACATCACATCACGACTTGGCGCGCTGGGCGCGGAAGCTGAGGAGGCCCTGCGGACGCGCGATCATCAGGATGATGAGCAGCAGGGAGTACAGGATCATGCGGTTCTCGGCGACGCCGCGGAGCCAGGCGGGGAGGGACTCGACGTGGGCGACGTAGCGCAGCAATTCGGGCAGCACGGTGAGCAGCACTGCGGCGGTGCAGACGCCCGCCATCCGGCCCATGCCGCCGAGAATGACCATCACGACAATATCCATCGAGCGCATGAAGCCAAAGGCCTCGGGGTGGATGAACTGCTTGAAATGGGCGTAGAGCCCTCCGGCCACGCCGGCGAAGAACGCGCCGAGGGTGAACGCCACGATCTTGTAGCGCGTGGTGTTGAGGCCGACCGACTCGGCAGCGATCTCGTCATCGTGCGTGGCGAGGAAGCCGCGGCCGTAGGTGGAGCGGACCAGATTGTGGATCGCCGCGACTGCGACCACGGTGCAGGCGAATGTGGCAAAAAAGCCCGTATACTTGGCCATGCCGCCGAGCCCGCGCTGGGCGCCGAGGGGCTCGGCGTTCTGGATCGTGCCCTTGATGATCTCGTTGAAACCGATGGTGACGATGGCGAGATAGTCGCCGCGCACGCGCAGGGAGGGCGCGCCCACCGCGAAGCCCACGAGAGCGGCGCCCAGCCCGCCGCCGAGCAGGGCGGCGGCAAAGAGCGCCAGGCCGGCGGATCCCTCCGGGCTGCCCGCGCGCAGCGTGAGCCAGGATGAAAGATAGGCGCCAACGGCCATGAAGCCGGCGTGCCCGAGGGAAAACTGGCCCGTGTAGCCGTTGATCAGGTTCAGGCTTGCGGCGAGGATGACATTGATGCCGATGCCGATGAGGATGTCGTAATAGTAGGGACTGATCCCATCGACCAACGGCGTGATCGCCGCGCCGGCGGCGAGCAGCAGGACCAGCGGGAGAGGGAAGCGCAACTTCATGACCTCACACCTTTTCCCGTTGGACGGCGCCGAGGAGACCCGTGGGCCGGAAAATGAGGATCAGGATCAGCACGCCGAACACGATAGGATCGCGATAGGTCGGAGACAGGTAGCCGACGACGAACGCCTCCAGCAGGCCGATGAGGATGCCGCCGAGAACCGCGCCCGGCAGGTTGCCGATGCCGCCGAGCACGGCGGCGACGAACGCCTTCAGGCCGGCCGAGATGCCCATGAGCGGGTCGATGGACGGCTGCTGGATCGAGGTGAGAATGCCCGCGGCGCCGGCGAGGGCGGAGCCCAAGCCGAAGGTGAACATGATCACGCGATCCAGATCCACGCCGGCGAGCTGCGCCGCGATGGGATTGAGAGACAACGCGCGCATCGCGAGGCCGATCCGCGTGCGATTCACGATC
>CALFNJ010000198.1 GCA_937902865.1 uncultured Opitutaceae bacterium | reverse complement strand
GAGGCGGCGTGGCGCGAAGTCGGGCGACAGCATGCGATCCTGCGGACGAATTTTGTGCACGACGGGCTGGATGAGCCGCTGCAGCTGATCTGGCGCGAACGTCGCGCCGAGATCGTGACGACGGACCTGCGCGACCTGGCGCCGGCTGAGCAGGTGCGCACGATCGCGGCGGCACGCGCGGCGGATCTGGCACGTGGATTCGATCTCGAACGCGATGCGCTCTGGCGCGTTAGCTTGTGGCGGACGGCGGATGACGCGATCGAGGTCATCTGGAGTTATCATCACCTGCTGCTCGACGGCTGGAGCCTTGGACTCGTGCAGCGCGACCTGCTGCGCGCCTACGACGGCGCGGCGGGGGCGAGTCCGGTGCCCTTCCGTCACTACATCCGCTGGCGGGCGGCGCGGGACCTGGGTTTGTCGCGACGCTACTGGGCGGAATATCTCGCGGACTTCGATGCGGCGACCGGCCTGCCGATCCTGGCAAAGTCTGCGGCGCATGCGCCGTTCGCCGCGGCGGACCAGTTGCTTGAACTCGGAGAAAACCTGAGCGGCGGATTGCGCACGCTGGCGGCGCGCGCGGGAGTGACGCTCAACACCGTGCTGCAGGCGGCGTGGGGCCTCGTGCTTGGCCGGCACAACCGGACGCACGACGTCGTGTTTGGAGCGATCGTCTCGGGCCGGCCTGCGGACCTGCCGGGCGTCGAAGAAATGGTCGGACCATTCATCTGCGCGGTGCCGGTGCGCGTGCGCGCGACGGCGACGACGCGCGTGGCGGCGCTGCTGGGCGAACTGCAGCGTGCGGCGCTGGCAGGCGAGGCGCATCACCATCTGCCGATCGCGGATGTTCAGGCACTGACACCGCTGGGCCGCGACCTGTTCGACCATCTGCTCGTGTTCGAGAATTATCCGGTCGATCGAGGGATGGGCGCGGGCGAGTCGGCCTGGCGCGTCGAAGGCGTCGAGGCGCACGATCGCACGCACTACGACCTGGATCTGACGGTCGATCCCGCGACGTCGGTCGCGGTGAAGTTCGGCTACAACCGCAGCGTTTATCCCGACGACCAGATCGCGCGCGTGGCCTCGCAGCTTCGCTCGGTGCTCGCGCAGATGGCGGCGCAGCCGGACACGGCGATCGGCGAGCTCACGCTGACCACGCCGGACGAAGCGCAGCTCGTGCTGGAGACGTTCAACGCCACGACGGCGTCGGTGCCGGCGGCGGCCACGCTGCTCGACCTGCTCGATGAGGCGGCGGCGAAAAATTCTGGTCGCATGGCGGCGGTGCATGACGACGTGGCACTCACGTATCGGGAACTGCACACGCGCGCAAATGGCCTGGCGGTGGAATTGCGGCGGCGCGGGGTGGGGCCGGAAACTCTGGTCGGGCTGATGGTGGATCGCTCGGTGGACATGATCGTGGCGGTGCTCGGCGTGCTGAAGGCGGGTGCGGCTTATGTGCCGCTCGATCCGAATTATCCGGCGGACCGGCTGGCGTTCATGATCAGCGATGCGCAGCCGAAGCTGATCGTGGTTTCGCGCCTGCTGGCGGACCGCGTGGCGGCCATCAGTGGGGAGAGGATTTCTGGGCGTGGTTTGGTCGGCGGAGTCGCATCCGCCGCCCGGAGGTCGGCGGCCACCTTCCAATCCCCGGTGCCGCCGGCAGCTGAGACCGCGACCATCGTGATCGAGGACGTCGTGCCTGCCAGCGAGGCTCCGGTCACGGTCCTCCGGCCAGAGAATCTCGCCTACGTGATTTACACCTCGGGCTCCACGGGGAAGCCGAAGGGCGTGATGGTGGAGCATCGCACGCTGGTGAATGCGGCCATCGCGTGGCGCGTCGGTTACGGACTCGAGGCGGGCGAAGTCCGTCTGCTGCAGATGGCGAGCCTCTCGTTCGATGTGTTTGCGGGTGACTTCATCCGCGCGTTGACGAACGGGGGCACGCTCGTGGTCTGCGATGCGGAGACGCGGCTCGATCCGGCGGCGGTGTGCGAACTCTTGGTGCGGCACCGCATCACGCTGTTTGAGTCCACCCCGGGTTTGATCCTGCCGCTGATGGACCACGTGCGGGCGCAACGCGTGGCGCTGCCCGACCTGAAGCTGCTGATTCTCGGCTCGGACACGCTGCCGGCGAAGGAGTACGCGCAGCTCGTGAAGGATTTTGGCGCGACGAGGCGGATCGTGAACAGCTACGGCGTGACCGAGGCGACGATCGACACGTGCTTCTTCGAGGCGGATCGCGCGTCGCTCGCGGGTTTGGCGACGACCGACGGGCCGGCGCCGATCGGCCGTCCGATGGCGAACCAGCAGCTCTATGTCCTCGACGATCGTCGGCGGCCATGTCCGGTGGGGGTTGCGGGCGAGTTGTACATCGGTGGCGCCGGGGTGGCGCGCGGCTATCTTGCCCGGCCCGAGCTGACGGCGGAGCGTTTCGTCGAGGTGGAACTTGGAGGCGCGCGGCGGCGGCTCTATCGCACGGGTGATCTCGCGCGCTGGCGGGCGGATGGAAATCTGGAGTTCCTCGGCCGCGGCGACGGTCAGGTGAAGGTGCGCGGCTTCCGGGTGGAGCTTGGCGAAATCGAGGCCCGGTTGAAAACCCATCCATCGGTACGCGACGCGATCGTGCAGGCGCGGACCGTGGACGGCGCGAATGAGCTTGTGGCCTACGTGGTGCCGGCGGGCGAAGGCGGACCGGCGGAGTGGCGCGCGCATCTTCTGGCCGAGCTGCCGGAGCCCATGGCGCCGGCTTATTGGGTGAAGCTTGAACGGCTGCCGCTGTCGCCGAACGGGAAGATCGACCGCCGGGCGCTGCCGGCGCCGGACGCGAACGCGAGCGTGCGGAGCAGCGCGTTCCAGGCGCCGCGGGATGCGAGCGAGGAAAAGCTGGCGGCGATCTGGCGCGAGGTGCTGCAAGTGGCGCGGGTCGGCATCGAGGACAATTTCTTCGAGCTCGGCGGACACAGCCTGAAGGCGATGCAGGTGGTCACGCGCGTGCAGCAGGCGTTCGGCGTGCGTCCGGGGCTGCGCGAATTCTTTGCCACTCCGACGATTGCGGGCCTGGCCAAACTGGTGGCGGCGGATGGACGCCGCGAGGCCAGCGTCACGATTCCGCCGGCGCCGGTGCAATCCGACTATCCGCTTTCGTATGCGCAGCAGCGTCTCTGGCTGCTGCACCACCTCGGAGGAGAGGCGGCGTACAACATGCCGGAGGCCTACCTGATCGAATCGCCGCTCGACGCCGACGCGCTCGAGTGGGCGTTCCAGGCGCTGATCGCGCGGCACGAGGCGCTGCGGACGGCGTTCGTGACCGTGAACGGCGAACCGCGGCAGCGGATTCTGCCGACGGTGTCCTTCACGCTGCGCCGGCTCGATCTTTCGCGCGCGGCGGATCCGGAGGCGGAAGCCCGGGCGCACGCGGATCGCGAGGCGTCGTCGTCGTTCGACCTCGTTGCGCCGCCATTGCTGCGCGGAACGCTGCTCATGCTGGGCGGCGGTCGCACGGTTTTCCTGTTCACGATGCATCACATCGTGGGCGACGGCTGGTCGGGCAACGTGCTTTATCGCGAACTCTTCGCGCTTTATGCGGCGCGGCGCCGCGGCGCGGCGGATCCGCTGCCGCCGCTGCGGATCCATTACAAGGACTTCGCGGTGTGGCAGAAAGGCCGGGATTTTGTCGGCGACGAAACCTACTGGCTGAAGCAACTGGCCGGCGCGCCGGAGGCGCTGCGGTTGCCGTATGATTTTTCCCCCGGCGACGAGCGCGATTTCCGCGGCGACAAGGCGCTGGCGGAGATCGATGCGGCGACGACGGAGGCGCTGCGCCGCCTGGCGCGGGCGAAACGGACGACGCTCGCCAACGTGTTTCTCGCGGTGTTCGAGGCGCTGCTCTTCCAGCTGACGAAGCAGGAGGACGGCTGCGTCGGCGTGAGCATCGCGAACCGGAATCACCCCGACCTCGAGCATCTCCTCGGTTTCTTCGTGAACATCGTGCCGGTGCGCGTGCGCGTGAGCGAGACGACCGAGTTCGACGAACTGCTCGCACAGGTGGTGAAGGCGAGCGAGGAGGCGTTCGAGCACCAGGATTATCCGTTCGACCTGCTGGTGCAGAAGGTGAACCCATCGCGCTCGAACAACCGCCAGCCGATGGTGAACGTGGTCTATGCCTTCCAGAATTTCGCGGACGTGCACATCGACGTCGGGGCGAAGCGGGGCGCGAGTGCGGACGACGGCGACGTGACGTCGGTGCGCGCGTTCGAGCATGCGTTCAAGACGTCGAAGTTTGATCTGACGCTATTCGTGGCGGACGAGGACGGAAAACTGTCGCTCACGCTCGAGTACGATACGGGGCTCTTCCGGGCCGAGACCGTTCGGAAATGGCTGATGGGACTGAAGCGCTTCGCGGCCATGGTGGCGGCGGCGGCGCCAAAATAATTTATCCGAGGCATGAAACTGGGCGATTTTTCCCTGCTGGATGAGAGTGAGTCGACCGACGGTCTGCGCGCGCAGATCGAGGCATTCAATCGCACGGCGACGGACTACCCTCGCCAGAGCACGGTGCACGCGCAGTTCGCGGCCCGCGCGGCGGCGACCCCCGACGCGATCGCGGTGATCGAGGGCGACGGCGCGCGTCGGCATACCTATGCGGAGGTGGCCCGGCAGGCGAACCGCATCGCGGGATTCCTCGTGGCGCGCGGACTGGCGAAGGAGGGATTTGTCGGCGTGATGGTCGACGGCGCGTTCGATCTTGTGACATCGCTGCTCGGAATCCTGCAGGCGGGCGGCGCTTATCTCCCGCTGGATCCGGAGCTGCCGGCGGCGCGGACGCAGTTCATGCTGCGGGACGCCCGCGCGCGGTTCCTGATCGGCGGGCGGAAGCACATCCGGGCGTTGAACCGGCTGCAGTGGGACTGCGCGGATCTCGGGGTATTGCTCTGTCCGGACAGCCGCGACGTGCACGCCGAGTCCGAAGGCATCGGTGAGTTCATGCGCGAGGAAGTGTGGGATTACGTCGGCAAGGAAATCTTCGACGACATCTCGGGCGGCGGCTGGCGCAGCAGCTTCACCGGCGAATGGCTGAGTCGCGAAGTGATGGACGAGTACGGCGACAATGCGCGAAAAAAACTCGCGCCGCGGGTGACGCGCGCGTCGCGCGTGCTGGAGATCGGCTGCGCCTCGGGCCTGACGATGTTCCGGCTGGCGCCGCTGGTGGCGTACTATCACGGCACGGATTTGTCGGCGGAGATCCTGCGCTGGTCCGAAGGCGAGCGGAAGAAGCGCGGCCTGGACAACATCCGGCTCGAGCACCGGCCGGCCCATGAAGTCGGGAAAGTGAAGGAGCACGGCTTCGACGTCGTGATCATCAACAGCGTGCTGCAGTGCTTCAGCGGCCTGAATTACCTGCGCGACGTGCTGCGGCAGGCGATCGGCCTGATGGCGGATGATGGGATCATCTTCCTGGGCAATGTCTGGGACCAGGACCTGAAGGCACAATTCGAGCGCGAGCTGCTGGAGTTCGAGCGCGCGCACGTGGGTCAGGGTTACCGCACGAAGACGGACCGGTCGGAGGACCTGTTCGTGGCGCGCGCGTTCCTGGAGGATCTGCGGACGGAATGGCCGGAGATCGCGGAGATCGAATGCTCGAAGATGCTCGGGCAGGCAGAAAGCGAGCTTTCGCGCTTCGGTTACGACGTCATCCTGCGGATCAAAAAGAAGCCGGCCCCGGCCATGGCCGCGGGCGGTGCGACGCGGACGAAATGGCAATGCGATGCGCGGGCGCTCGAGGCGGTCGTACCGACGCCATTGGCCGAACGGGCGGGTCCCACCGCGCTGGCTTACGCGATCTATACCTCCGGTACGACCGGAACGCCGAAGGGTGCTTTGGTGGAGCATCGCTCGATCCTGCGCCTCGTGCTGAACACGAATTACGTGCGCCTCGGGCCGGCGGACCGCGTGCTGATGACGGGCGCGTTGTCGTTCGACGCCTCGACCTTCGAGATCTGGGGTGCGCTGCTCAACGGCGGAGCGCTGTGCCGTCCGCCGGAGCGCGCGGTGCTCGACGCGGCGGCGATGAAGCGGCTGATCGTGGACCACGGCATCACGACGCTCTGGCTGACCTCGAGCCTGTGCAATCAGCTCGCCGACACGGACCTCTCGCTCTTCACGGGCCTGCGGACCCTGCTGGCGGGGGGCGAAAAACTTTCGGCGCCGCACATCAACCGGATCCGGGCGGCGCATCCGGCGCTCACGGTGGTGAACGGCTACGGTCCGACGGAGAACACGACGTTCACGTGCTGCCACGTGATCGAGAAGAGTTATCCGCAGGACATCCCGATCGGCCGGCCGATCGCGAACACGATGGTCTATATCCTCGACGCGAAACTCGCGCTGGTGCCGCCGGGCGTGGCCGGCGAGATCTACACCGGCGGCGACGGACTGGCGCGCGGCTACCTCAACGACGAAGCGCTGACGCGGGAGAAGTTTATCGCGCACCCGTTCAAGGACGGAGAGCGGCTTTATCGCACCGGCGATCTCGGACGCTGGCGGGAGGACGGCGTGGTGGAGTACCTCGGGCGCAAGGACCAGCAGGTGAAGATCCGCGGCTTCCGCATCGAGCCGGCCGAGATCGAAGCGCGGCTTGCGCAGCACGAAGGCGTGCGGGAAGCCGCGGTGCTCGCGCGCGATCTGGGCGAAGGCATGCTGACACTGGTGGCGTACTTTTCGGGGGCGCCGGCGCTGACGGCCGAAATCCTGCGCGCGCACCTCGAGCGACAACTGCCGGAGTACATGGTGCCGGCGCATTTCGTGCGGCTCGAGGCGTTTCCGCTGACGCCGAACGGCAAAGTCGACCGGCGGGCGCTGCCACTGCCCGAGCGCGGCGGCGCGGACGGACGCGTGCATGTGGCGCCGGCGAGCGAAACGGAGAAGACGCTGCTCGCGATCTGGGAGGATGTGCTCGGTCGCAAGGGCGGGCTGGGCGTGACGGACAACTTCTTCGCGTCGGGCGGACACTCGCTGAAGATCACGAAACTCGTTTCCGGCATCCGCCAGGCGCTCGGCGTGGAGCTGCCGCTGTCCGCGGTGTTCAAGGCCACGACGATCCGCGAGCAGGCGCGCGTCGTGCTCGATGCGGCGCGCTTCGGCGTCGCCGGGATCGACGAGCCGATGATCAAGCTGAACGACGGTGCGGGCACGCCAGTGTTTGCGTTTCCTCCCGGCACGGGGGACGCGCTCGGCTATCTGCAGATCGCGGCGGAACTGCGGCCGTACGCGGTGCATGGGTTCAACTTCCTTGAGGCGGAGACGCGCATCGCCGACTACGCGACCCTGATCCAGAAAGCGGATCCGAACGGGCGGCATCTCCTCTTCGGCTATTCGGCGGGTGGGAACCTTGCCTATCACGTCGCGGCTGAGCTCGAGCGCCGCGGCGCGTCAGTGGCGGGCGTGGTGATGGTCGATTCGGGCCGCGTGCTGCGTCCGATCGTAATGCCGGCCGGCGAAGTCGAGCGCGTGACCGAGGCGTTCCTCGGCCACGAAAGCATTCGCGCGCAGGTGGCGACGCCGGTGCTGCATGAGAAGGCGGCGCGGCTGATCGCGCGTTACTTCGATTATCTCACGCGCACGCTCGACCGGCACGCGATCGCGGGCGACATCGTTGGTCTGGTCGCGGACGCCGAAGGTGAGCATCGCGATGCGAGTGGCGAGTTGTTCGTGAGCCGGCGCGCCTGGGCGGAGGCGACGCTGTTCGCCGCGTCGACCTCGTCGCCCGCGAGATCGCGATCG
>CALFNJ010000197.1 GCA_937902865.1 uncultured Opitutaceae bacterium | reverse complement strand
ACGCCCTAACGCAGGATGCGCTGCTCGCCGTAGATGTCGGCGAGGAACAGGTTGAGCGCGGTCATGCGCTGGATCAGGCCGGCCTCCAGGTGCGACCACTCGTTTGCCGGGATGATGCGCGGGATCAGGTCGAAGGGAAAAATCTTCTCCGTGCCGCGATCGTCGCTGTAAACGGTGAAGGTCACGCCCCGCCGCAGGAAGGTCTGATCCGCGAGCTGCTGGCGCTCGTGCAGGTCGCGAATCCCCTCGAGCCGGGAGAACCGTTCCACGAGCCGGGCGTAATGCTCCCGCGGCTCTCCCGGCCGCGCGAACATCTCGTCGCAGAACGGGCCGAGATCGTAGTTCGTGAACAGGTCGGGCATGCGGAAGGGACGCGGCCGTTCGCAGCGGGCTAGCGCTTGGCCGCGGGCATGGACCAGAGGAAGCTCTGCTGCCGGGCCAGTTCCGTGCCATCGGAGGCATGCACCGTGAGCTGCCAGGCCACGGCCTTCGCCGCGGCGTCGGGCCAGTCGGGGCCCGTCAGCCCGAGATCGACCGCCTTCGAGCCGGCGGGGACATCGGCCTTGAATGTATAATGCTTCGGATCGGGGGAGGTCGGAGCGATGATCTGCAGATCGAACGTTGCCGCCGGCACGGCCTCGCCGGGATTTTTCAGGCGGACGAGGAAATAGTAGCCGGCGATCGCACCAGGCTGGCTGCGCCGGACGGTGTCACCGCCGGAGTGGTCTCCCCGGTGCAGGTAGTCGCCGATCCGATCAAACGATGAGGACGTGCGATAGCCCGACCAGATGCGGACGATCTCGACCGGCGCGGCCGCGGACGCGCGCGGGCCGCCGAATCCGGCGACGATCAAGGCCAGGGCGAAGAAGGAGGAAAGACGCATGAGGGAAGTGTGGGTCGCGGGAGGAACCGGCTCAAGGTTGGGAAACAAAAATGCACGCCGCATGCCACGCCGGCGGCAAAATGACCCGTCGTCGCGGCCTTTGTTGCGGAATGCTCCGGAAATTCACCACAGAGACACAGAGGCACGGAGAAATCCCAAACTCCAATTTCCAAACGCCAAATCTGCTGTCGGCTTGCTCCGTGCCTCCGTGTCTCTGTGGTGAAATTCCGGAACGAGCCCTCAGTTCGCTCCCAGGCCGACGAATTGGTAACGGTGGAAGCCCAGCAGCGAGGGCACCCAGTTCTTCACGGCCGGGTGGATGAGATAGATCCGCGTGCCGTGGTAGATCGGGATGATGGGCGCCTCATCAAGCAGGATCTCCTCGGCCTGACGCTGCAGCGCCAGGCGCTGCGTGGCGTCGGTGGTGCGCGCGGCCTCGGCGATGAGGCGGTCGTAGGTGGGATTGCTCCAGCCGGTCTCGTTGTTGCCACCGTTGGTGACCCACATGTCGAGAAAGGTGTTCGGATCCACGTAGTCGCCGATCCAGCGCGAGCTGCTCACCTGGTAGGAGAATGTCTGCCAGTTCTGGATCCAGGTCTTCTGCTCCAGCGGAGTGATGGTGATGGTCAGGCCGAGCTCGCGCTTCCACATCTCCTGGATCGCCTCGAGCACGGCGCGATGGATGTCGTCGCTCTTGATCTGCACCTCGAAGGGTGGAAGGCCCTTGCCGCCCGGGTAGCCGGCTTCGGCGAGGAGGCGACGCGCGGCCTCGAAGTCGTCGGGCACGCCGGCGGGCGCGGTGTAGCCGGCGGTGCCCGGCGGGACGAGCGAATGGGCGGGGACCCGGCTGCCGCGGAGAACATTCCTGGCGATGGCGTCGCGGTTGATCGCGCGGGCGAGGGCCTGGCGGAGCTTCTTGTTGTCGAAGGGCGGCTTGGTGACGTTGACGCGCAGGAACAGCGTCTCGAGGAACGGATCGATCCGGACCTTCTCCGGTGACTCCGCGCGGTAGGGCGCGATCTTTTCCGGCGCGAGCTCGTAGGTGACGTGCAGCTGGCCGGCGCGGAAGTTCTTTTCGTCGGTGGCGATGTTGTCGTTGGGAAAGAAGATCACGCGCTGGATCTTGCCTTGGGCGGCGTCCCAATAGTTGGGATTGCGCTCGACGACGATGCGGGCGTTGGGCGACCACTCCTTCAGCCGGAACGGGCCGTTGCCGACGAAATTTTCCGGGCGGGTCCAGCGCGTGCCCTGCTGGTCCATGGCGCCGAACTTTTCGATGGTGGCGCGATGCACCGGCAGCCACGAGGTGTGCGCGGTGAGCGCCAGCAGCCAGGGGCAGGGTGAACCCAGGGTGAGCTGGAGCGTTTGCGGATCGAGGGCGCGGACGCCGACCTGGGAGAAATCCGCGAGCTTGCCGGTGTTGAAAGCCTCGGCGTTCTGCAGCGGCCACATCATGTAGGAGTACTCGGCCGCGAATTTCGGCGAGAGCATGCGGTGCACGGAATAGACAAAGTCGTCGGCGGTGACCGGGTCGCCGTTGGACCATTTGGAGTTGGTGCGCAGATGAAAGGTCCAGGTCAGCCCATCCGGGCTGGTTTCCCAGCGCTCGGCGATGCCGGGAACGGGCTGGCTGCTCTTTTCGTCGATGCAGGTGAGGCCCTCGAACAAGGCGACGAGGATATTGCCGTCGGTGAATGCGGTGACGACCTGCGGATCGAGATCCTTCGGCTCGGCGCCGTTGCCGAGGAGCAGCGTCTGGTCGCGGATGCCGGCCTCGGCAGCGGTTTCATGGCGGGAGCAGGCCGCGGTGAGCAGGAGACTGGCGACAGGAAACAGGAGACAGGCGAAAACGCGAAGAAGGGGAAGGGGCCGACAGCGCATGGGGGAAAGAAAGCAGGCGCAGGCGGAGGTGCCAAGGCGGCGGAAAACATTTCTAACGGGGCGTTCGTACGAAGATCCGAAAGGTAGGGACGGGCGGCCCGCCCGTCCGGTTCGACTCGGTCAACCTTCGACCCAAACCAAGCCCGATCCGTTTTTAACAGGAGGAATACCGAGTGGGATCCGAGATTCGGAAATCCGATCCTCGGTTCGCCTCGGTATTCCTCCTGTGAAAACCGGATCGAACGTTTTGACCGAGTCCAAACCGGACCCGCGGGCCGCGCGTCCCTACCTTGGGGATGAGACCTTTGTCTTCGCGTGACACGGTCCAGTGCTCACATAAAAAAGATGCGGCGCACCTAAGAAACCCCGTGGTGGCCCGTTTTCCTCCTGACGTTACGTGAAACCCTTATCCGCCATCACGGAGGAGAACGCTCATGACCAGAATACCTGGGTCCAGGCCACGGTGCAGGAGCACCAGGCCGCACTCACCCGCTACGCCGCGCGCCTGCTCGGAGATCCCGACCGGGCCCGCGATGTCGTCCAAGACACTTTTGTCCGCCTGCTGGCCCAACCTCGCCAACAGCTCGACGGCCATGTCGTCGAATGGCTCTTCACCGTCTGCCGCCACCGGGCGCTCGACATCCTCCGAAAGGAGGGCCGCATGAAACGCTTTGAAGAAGGCGAGGCCGAACGCGTCGCCACGGCGGATCCCCGGCCGGGTCGCACTCTGGAGGCCGCGGAAACGAATGCGGAGATCCTCCGCCTGATCGGCCCCCTGCCGCCGAACCAGCAGGAAGTCATCCGGCTCAAGTTCCAAAACGGTTTCAGCTACAAGGAAATCAGCCGCATCACCGCGCTGTCGGTGACGAATGTCGGCTTCCTCATCCACACCGCGGTCACCCGCCTGCGCCGCGAATTCGCCGCGCAGCAGCCCTGAACGCCCACCCGCCATGACGAACGAACCTTCCCTTTCCCCTGACGATCCTTTGCTCACCGCCTATGCCCTGGGCGAGCTCGACGGCCCGGAGCGTGCTACCGTGGAGGCCGCGCTCGCGGCCAATCCGGCGCTGCGGAGCGTGGTGGACAACATCCGCGCCACCGCCGACCAGCTCGAACTCGCGCTGGCGGCCGAGCCGGCGCCCGCGCATTCGGCGGTGGTTGTTCCCACCCGGCCGCGCGCGCGGGTGGTGCGGTTTCCCGTGGCCTATTACATCATCGGCGGGCTCGCGGCCGCCTCGTTCGCGGTGATGGTGCTGCGCGAGGAGCCGCGGGTGCACAGCTCGGCGACGCCGGAAGGCAGCCTGGTCCACGTCGACCTCGAGAAGACGGCCGCCCCCGACACGGAAAACGAAACCAAGGTTTCGGAGCCGGCCCTGGCTCGGGCCGACGCTCCGGAAGTGAAGCTGGAGCTGCCGCGCGAGCCGGCGCCCCAGGAGAAAATGGTGTTCAACACGCCCACGATCGAGGTCGTGCCGCTGACCCTCCCGGTTGAACCGACGCCGCGGGTCGAGCCGCCGGTCACCGTGGGCGGCGCCGATCTCGCGACGTGGGCGAACAATCGCCCGGCCTTTCCGGCGGCGTCTCCCGTGCCGGCGACCACCGCGCCGTTGCTCGCCCGCTACGACAGGAATCACAACGGCCGCCTCGATCCCGATGAGATCGCGACGATGCAGGCTGACAACGCCCGCGCCGCGCGGACCCAGGTTGCCAGCAACGCCGGCGATCAAGTCGTGACCCTGAATCCCTTCGAAGTGGATGCGAGCAAGGACATCGGCTACTACGCCCAAAACACCCTCGCCGGCAGCCGCCTGCGGACGAACATCGGCGATCTGGCGAGCTCGATCACAGTCGTGACGAAGCAGCAGCTGCAGGACACCGGTACGCTGAACATCAACGACGTGTTCATGTACGAGGCCAACAGCGAGCGGTTCACTCCGGCTTCTGCGGTCACCACGGAGGCTTACGCCCCGCGGCAGGACAACGGATTCATCGCCGTGGCGAACGAACCGTTGTCGACCTTCTCGATCGATGTCGACACGGCGGGCTATTCGAACGTGCGCCGCTTCCTGCGCAGCGGCCAGCGTCCGCCGCGCGACGCGGTGCGGATCGAGGAGATGGTGAACTATTTTCCCTACCGTTATGCACCGCCGGCGGACAACACGCCGTTCGCGGCCTCGCTCGAGGTCGCCGCGGCGCCCTGGGAGCCGGCGCACCGGCTCGTCCGCATCGGCCTGAAGGGGCGCGAGGTGAGCCGCACGGCGCGGCCCGCCGCCAACCTGGTCTTCCTGCTCGATGTCTCGGGCTCGATGAACGAGCCCAACAAGCTGCCGCTGGTGAAGGAGTCGCTCCGCCTGCTCGTCGGCCAGCTGCGGCCCGACGATCGCGTGGGCATCGTAGTCTACGCGGGTGCGACCGGCCTGGCGCTGCCTTCGACCCCGGTGGCGCGCTCCTCCGAAATTCTCGCCGCCCTCGACGAGCTCCGCCCCGGTGGAGCCACCAACGGCGCGATGGGCATCCAGCTCGCCTACGACATCGCCAAGGCGAATTTCGTCCCGGACGGCGTCAACCGCGTGATCCTCTGCACGGATGGCGATTTCAACGTGGGCGTGACCACGCAGGGCGACCTGCTGCGCCTGATCGAGGAGAAGGCCAAGTCCAAGGTGTTCCTCACCGTCCTCGGCTTCGGCATGGGCAACCTGAAGGACAGCACGCTCGAGCTGCTGGCCGACAAGGGCAACGGCAACTACGGCTACATCGATTCCCGCCGCGAGGCGGAGAAGCTCCTCGGCGATCAGGTCGGCGGCACGCTGGTGACGATCGCAAAGGACGTGAAGGTCCAGGTCGAATTCAACCCCGCGCAGGTCAAGGCCTACCGCCTGATCGGCTACGAGAACCGCCTGCTCAAGAAGGAGGATTTCAACAACGACAAGATCGATGCCGGCGAGATCGGCGCGGGTCACACCGTGACGGCCCTGTACGAACTCATCCCCGCCGGGGCCGACGAGAAAATTCCCGAAATCTCCGTCGACGCCCTCAAGTACCAGAAGACCGCCGACACCGCGCCCACGAACAAAGCCGCGTCCGTCAATCCGCCTTCCGCAACCCGCAGTCCGCAATCGTCAGAGCTTCTGACCGTGAAGATCCGCTACAAGGAGCCGACCGCCGACGAGAGCAAGCGGCTGGAGTTCCCCCTGGTGGACCGGGGCGCGAGCTTCGCCGCCGCCAGCGACGACTTCCGGTTCGCCGCGGCCGTGGCGTCCTTCGGGCTCGCGCTGCGCGAGGAGACGGTGAAGGGATCGCTGCTGGCCGACTCGATCCGCTGGGCGCAATCCGGCTTGTCGGATGACCCGGGCGGCTATCGGGCGGAGTTCGTGGACCTCGTGCGGCGGGCGGAAGCGATCACGCGCTGAGTGGCTGAGCGGAAGCGGAGTGGGGCAGGTCGAAGACCTGCCCTACCAGGCGGGATCGGTTTGAGGTAGGGCGAACCGTCCCGGTGAGCCGCGGCTCGGCGGCGCCGCCGCGTCTGCTCCGAAGGGTGGAACGCGTTGACCCCAACGCGTTGGAACGCCTGCCGGAGATGAAAGGGGAACGGAGCCAAACAGCGCATTGGCAACGCGCTCCACCTGCGGGCCGTCGTCCACGCCTTTCGGCGTGTGATGGACGACGCTGCAAAATGAAAAGGGCGGGTCTGAGACCCGCCCCAAGTGGCGTACGAGGGCTTTGAGCGATCGCTCAGACCTGCTTCCGTTTGCGCCAGCCGATGACTCCGAGGGCGAGTACGCCGGTGCCGAGCATCGCCCAAGTCGAGGGCTCGGGGACGGCGACGGGCGTGAAGGAGAGGACCAGATACTGTCCGCCTTCTCCGTCCACCTGGTTGATGGAGAAAATGGCGTTCGAGCCCGCATCCGTGGAAAAGCCGGTTGTGTCGAACTTGAATTTGTCCGCGGAGAAATCGGTGATGTGAGGGGCGGTGAAAATGTTGAACGTGTAGGTATGGCCCACCTCAAACCCGGTCGCCATGCCGACGTTGTCGCCGGAGTCGAGCGAGACGACGTTGATCGTAAACTCGCCGCCGGCGGCCGTGGCGTTGATGGCGAGCGTCGTCGCGTAGATCACGCTGACCTGGTCATAGTTGGAAGCGTCCTTGAAATTCCACTCGTAGTGGCCGCCCGCGTTGAGCGCGAGTTCGTTGAAGGACAGCGTGCCGATCGGGCAGTACAGCCCGCCAGGTGCGAGGAGGCCGCCGGAATTGATCGAGGCGCTGAAGGCGAAGCCGTTGCCCGTGAGCGCACCGCCGCTGTTGACCTGCACGTCATTGTTGAGGTCGTGATTGTCGAGGCGGAGAACGCCATTCACGTGGACGGTGCCGTAACCGAGAGCACCGTCGGCGCCCGCCACCAGGGTGCCTTGGTTGATCGTGGTGGTGCCGCTGTAATTGCTGTTCTCGCCGGCGAGCGTCAGGGTTCCGGTGCCGTTTTTGACCAGCGACAGTTTGCCGCCGCCGGAGCCGTCGCCGATGAAACCGCTGTAGGTGGTGTCCTCCGAATTGCCGATGGTGAGGGTCGCATCCGGCACGCCGCCATTGTCGATGAAGCCGGCGCCCAAGGAGCTACCTGAGGCGATTTCTCCCACCGTGGTGCTGAATCCGTTCAGATGGAGGTAGCCGCCGGTGCCGCCGTCCTCGTGGCTGAAATAGACCTCGGTATCGGTGCTGAGCGCATCCGTCGCGCCGATGTTGATCGTGCTCTCGCCTTTCAGCGTGATCTCCACGGCGCCGACCGCGTGGTAGGCGTTGGCGTCAAGGTGAGAACTGTCGTTGAAGGTCTGCTCGCCGCGGGTAATCGAGTTGGTGTAGGACGCGCGGAGATAAGACTGGTCGTTAAACTCCTGGGTGCCCCCGGTGATTGACCCGCCGGCCTGATTGTTGGCCTGGAGGGAAGAGAAGCCGTTGAAGATCTGGGTGCCTCCGCTGATGCTGCCGGAGGTCGATTACCTCAAGGCCGAGGGGCTCGTCCCCGATC
>CALFNJ010000196.1 GCA_937902865.1 uncultured Opitutaceae bacterium | reverse complement strand
GGCCGGTGTGATAACCG
Source organism: uncultured Opitutaceae bacterium (assembly GCA_937902865.1). Taxonomy (GTDB): domain Bacteria; phylum Verrucomicrobiota; class Verrucomicrobiia; order Opitutales; family Opitutaceae; genus CAIUWA01. The sequence continues at coordinate 6,508 of CALFNJ010000196.1, read as the reverse complement.
AGCGCGACGGGCGTGCCGTCGGGCGCGCGGATGCCGCCTTGCGTGCTGAGGATGAGAAATTCCTTTCCGAGCAACCGGCGTGGATCCCAGCCCATGCCGGCGTTCTGCGTCATGCCGAACACATGGCCGCTCGAGGCGGCCCGCAGCGCCTCGGCGGTGAGTGGCAGTCGACCGGCGGGCCCTGGAGCGGTCGTGCGCAGCGTGTAGATCGCGGGATCGGCGGAATCCAGAAAGGCGGGGGCGGCGGCCATGGGAGGCCGCCAACCTGCGGCATTCTGCCTTCGGTTCAACGTTCAACGTCCAACGCTCAACGTTGAACGTTCAACGACGGACGTCCGGAATCGACAGCGGCTACAACGATCACGAGCGCGACTGAAGTGATCGGTGCCGTAATTCACCTGTGCCGTCACGTTGCGGCCCTCCGGCAAAGTTGAACGTTCAACGTTGAATGTTGGACGTTGAACGTTGCATCAGCGGTTTGTAACCGAAGCCGGCCTGCTCGCATCGAACGGATCCCGCATGGACCGCATGGCTCGTTTCCCTCGTTTCCTGATTTCCACATTCACCTTCCGATTCTGCCTCGGTATGACGCGCCTCGCGGCCATGGTCGGATTTGACCGCGCCGGCTTTTTCGTTACCCATTGACCCTCCATGCCCTCCAAATCGAGCCGCCGCCGGACGTCCACGCAGCCCCCCAAGGTGCTGCACGGGACGGTCTTCATCACCCGGCAGGTGCATTTCAATGCCGCGCACCGGCTGCACAACCCCTCGAAGAGCCAGAAATGGAACGAGGAGCAGTACGGGCTCTGCACGAACCCGCACTGGCACGGCCACAACTACGTGCTGGAGGTGACCTTGCGCGGACAGCCTGACGCCGAGACCGGGTACCTCATGGATCTCAGCCGGCTGAAGAAGATTCTCCAGAAGACGATTCTCGGTCCCTGCGACCACCATAATCTCAACGAGGACGTGCCGTTCCTGCGCGGGATCATCCCGTCGACGGAGAACCTGACGATCGCCTTCTGGCAGCGGATCGAGCCGCACATCCCCGCGCCGGCGCGCCTGCACTGCGTCCGGCTGTACGAAACGCCCCGCAACTTTGCCGACTATTACGGACCCGAGGTCCCGGCCTGAACCCTTTGCCACCGCTCCCATGAAACCGATGTATCTTCACGACTCGAGCTGCGGGCAGAAGGCCAAGATCAAGCGCTCCTACGACAAGGGCTTCCGCTCGACCGCGGCGCATCTGGCCTCGCTGCCCGACATGATGCAGGCGGCGCACGATTCCATCCAGGGCGCGCACGTGCCGATCCAGCAGGTCGGCATCCATAATTTCCGCCTGCCGCTCAAGTACCGCACGAAGGCTGGCAAGATCGTCACGCTGGAGACGAGCGTCACGGGCACCGTCTCGCTCGAGGCCGAGCTGAAGGGCATCAACATGAGCCGGATCATGCGCTCGTTCTACGACCACAAGGACGGCGTGATCACGGGCGAGTGGATGGGCAAGATCCTGAAAGCCTACCTGCGCAAGGTGGAGAGCAAGGACGCGCGCCTGAAGGTGAAGTTCTCCTATCCGATGCTGCGGCCGAGCCTGCGGAGCAACCTCGAGGGCTGGCAGTATTACGAAGTGGCGTTCGAGGGTGTGATGACGCGCGACGGCCAGTACCGTCGGTTCATGCATTTCGATTTTGTCTATTCCTCGGCCTGCCCGTGCAGCGCGGAACTGACGGAGCACGCGCGCGACGTCCGCGGCGCGTACGGCGTGCCGCATTCGCAGCGGAGCAAGGCCCGGATCTGCATCGAGGCGGCCGAAGGGAAGAAGATCTGGATCGAGGATATCCACGCGCACTGCCTCAACGCGCTCCAGACGGAGACGCAGGTGATGGTGAAGCGCGAGGACGAGCAGGCCTTCGCCGAGCTCAACGGCGCCTACCTCAAGTTCGTCGAGGACGCGGCGCGGCTGCTGTACCGCGAATTCGACGGCGACGAGCGCGTCCGGGATTTCCGCATCGCCTGCTCGCACCTCGAGTCGCTGCATTCGCACGACGCGGTGAGCGTGATCTGCAAGGGCGTCAAAGGCGGCTTCTCGGCGGACTTCATGGATTTCGGTTCTCTTCTTTGCTGATCGCCAAAATCGATCCTTCCGCGGAGAGCGCGGATGGACGCGGATAGAAGCCGATGATTCACGAGGAGCTGAGCGGGAAGATCATCGGCGCGGCGATGACCGTGTTGAATGATCTCGGTCCGGGATTGGATGAAAAACTTTACGAGCGGGCGCTGGTGATCGAGTTGCGGAAGCGCGGGCACACGGTCGAGTCGCAGAAGCCTCATTCCGTCTATTATTCCGGCGAGCTGATTGGCACGCTCGTGCCCGATGCCATCGTTGACGGGCTGGTGATTGCGGATCCGAAAGTGGCGGAGACATTCACCGACACCCATCTGCGTCAGATGATCGGCTATCTCGCCATCACCAAACTGAAGCTGGCGCTGCTTTTGAATTTCAAACATGCCAAGCTGCAATGGAAACGGGTAGTCCGAGAATCCCATGAGTAATCCGCGTCGATCCGCGAAATCCGCGGGAAAAAGTCCCTTGGTTCTCATCACCGGCGCCTCGCAGGGCATCGGCGCGGCGATCGCGAACGTGTTCGCCCAGGAAATTCGCGGCGTGCGGCTGGCGCTGGTGGCGCGGTCGGAGCGGAACCTGCGGACCGTGGCGAAGGCCTGCGCCAAATACGGTGCGAAGGCGGAGATTTTTGCGTGTGACGTGAGCGATGAGGCGGAGGTCGCGGCGCTCGGGGCGGCGGTGACGAAGCGGCTCGGCGCGGTGGACGTGCTGATCAACAACGCGGGCACGTTCGCGGGTGCGCCGTTCGCGGAGTTCGCGGTGGCGGATTTCGACCGGATCGTGGCGGCGAACCTGCGCAGCGCCTTCCTGGTGACGCGGGCGTTTTTGCCGGCGATGCTGAAGCGCCGGCGCGGCGATATCTTTTTCATGAGCTCGATCGCGGGGCTTGGCGCCTATCCGAACGGCGCGGCGTACTGCGCGGCGAAGTTCGGGGTCACGGGCCTGGCCAAGGTGCTCCGCGCCGAGACCAAGCAGGCCGGCCTCCGCGTGTGCTGCGTGCATCCCGGCGCGACCTGGTCGCCGTCGTGGTCGAAGAGCGGCGTGAAGCGCGAGCGCATCATGCCGGCAGAGGACGTCGCGCGTGCCTTCCTCGATGTCTATCGTCTCGGCCGGCGCACGGTGGTCGAGGAGATCGTGCTGCGTCCGCAGCTCGGAGATATTTAGGTAGGGATAAGCGGCTGTCCGTCCGCCTCGTTGCCGGAGCCGATACCCGGATGTTCACCACAAAGGCACGAAGACACAAAGCTTCGGAAGGCAGGCTCGTCCTTCGTGCTTTTGTGCCTTTGTGGTGACCTTCCGAGGATCGATCTCCAACCCGGACGGGCGGGCCGCCCGTCCCTACCTACGAATCACGATAGCCCGGGCCTTGAAATTTGGGGAGGGCGTGAGCACAAACACGTCCCATGCCGCCCGCCCCGCGCCAGACGATTCTGCTCGTCGAGGATGAACCCTCGATCGCGGAGACCCTCATCTACGCGCTGGAGACCGAGGGATTCACGCCGGTCTGGAAGACCACCGGCCGCGAGGCGCTCGCGGTGCTGGAGCGGCAGACGGTGGCGCTCATCGTGCTCGACGTAGGCCTGCCGGACACGAACGGCTTCGATCTCTGCCGGGAAATCCGCCGGACGCGCGAGGTGCCGATCATTTTCCTGACGGCGCGCAGCGAGGACGTGGATCGGATCGTCGGCCTGGAAATTGGCGGCGACGATTATGTGGCGAAACCCTTCAGTCCGCGGGAGCTGACCGCCCGCGGGCGCGCCGTGCTGCGCCGAACCGGGGAGCGCCGCATCGCGACGGCCTCCGCCAGGACAGACGGCGTCTGGCAGCACGACGAGGCTCGGTGCCGCCTGAGCTATCGCGGGAAGCCGCTCGACTGCACGCGCAACGAGTACCGGCTGCTCTGCGCATTGCTCGCCCAGCCTGGGCGCGTGTTCAGCCGTGACCAGCTGATGGAAGCGGCCTGGAGCGATTCCGGTGCGGCGCTCGACCGGACGGTGGACGCGCATGTGAAATCGCTGCGGGCCAAGCTGCGAGAGGCGGCGCCGGAGTTCGATCCGATCGTCACGCATCGCGGGCTGGGATATTCGTTGCGCGAGGAATGAAGTCATGAGCCTGCGGCTGAGGTTCCTGCTGCTGGTGGTCGCGATCTGCGGAGTCGCGGGATACTTTCTCACCCGTTCGACCCTCGCGCAGGTGCGTCCGCGCTATCTGGAGTCGATGGAGGAATCCCTGGTCGATACCGCGACGCTGCTCGCCTCGGTGCTCGAGACCTCGTCGGAGACCGGCGAACTCGGTCCGGAAGGCCTGCGCCGGGCTTTCGCCGCGGCGCAGCGCCACGATCTGGAGGCGAAGATTTTCAGCCTGCACAAGACGTCGGTGGATCTCCGGGTCTATGTCACCGACGACCACGGGAAAGTGCTCTTCGATTCCACCGGTCAGAACGAAGGGCGGGACTTTTCGCGGTGGAACGACGTGCAGCGGACGCTCCAGGGCAAATATGGGGCGCGTTCCACCCGTGACATCCCGGGCGACGACGACACGCAGGTGATTTATGTGGCGGCCCCCATCAAGCGTGACGGCCACCTCATCGGCGTGCTCTCGGTCGGCAAGCCGACGCGCGGCATCAACGTGCTCGTCGCGGCGGCGAAGCGGAAAATCCTCGGCGGAGCGTTGATCGGCGGATCGCTGCTGCTGGCAGCGCTGTTCGTGGGAATTTACTGGGTGGTGACGCCGCTGGAGCGCCTGACCGCCTACGCGCGGGCGATCCGTGACCAGCGGCCGGCGACTTTGCCGGCCTTGCCCGGACGGACGCTGCATGAACTCGGCACCGCGTTCGAAGAAATGCGCGACGCGCTGGAGGGACGAAAGCAGGCCGAGCGTCACACGCAGGCGCTGGTGCACGAAGTGAAAACTCCGCTGGCGGCGATCCGCGGGGCGGCCGAGTTGCTGCAGGAGGAGATGCCGCCCGAGCAGCGTCGGCGTTTTCTGGAAAACATTCGGGCGGAGACCGGGCACATGCAGCGGATCGTCGAACGCCTGTTCGAACTTTCCACGGTGGAGGCAAAGAAGGCGCTGAGCCGACCGGAGCGGATGAAGACCGGCGAGCTGGTGGATGAAACCTTCGGTGGCGTGCGGCCGGCCTTTGAGGCGGCAGGCGTGCGGCTGACGTCGACTGGCGAGACGAAAGCAGAGTTCGTCGGCGAACGATTCCTGCTGCGGCAGGCGCTCGCGAACCTGCTCCAGAACGCGCTCGATTTTTCGCCGCCGGACGGCTGCGTCGAGCTGCGGAGTGTCCAGGAATCTGGCCGGATCGCCTTCATCGTGGAGGATGAAGGCCCCGGCGTGCCGGACTACGCGCTCGGCCGGGTGTTCGAACGTTTCTATTCCTTGCCGCGGCCGTTGTCCGGGCAGAAGAGCACCGGCATCGGCCTGAGTCTGGTCCGGGAGATCGCGCGTCTGCACGGCGGCGATGCGAGCCTCGGCAACCGCCCGGAAGGCAAAGGCGCTCGGGCGGTGTTCTGGATTTCAGCAGGGTAGGGCGCGTTATCCCTAACGCGCCGGTTCGACGCAGATCGCGGAATGGCCGCCGACCTCCATGCGGCGGTTTTGGAAAGTTTCCCGTTTTGGAATCTGGAATTTGGATTTCCGGATGGTCTCGCGCAGAGGCGGTTTGAGGTGGAGCGCGTTGTCCCTAACGCGCTGTGGACGTTGCGAACTTGAAACACGGGCGGAGCGCTCAACGCGTTAGGGACAACGCGTTCCACCTCGATCCACGCGACCGGGAGGTCGCGTGCCCATTCCGATGATCGGATCATCAGACATTCTAGAACCTGTTCCATTCTGCCATTTCCCGCAGATTTCATCGTCGCTTCACACGGGTTTCATGTGAGCCCGGCAGGATGGGCGCATGAACCTTCCTTTCCCCCCGGTGATTCCCAAGTCCATGACGCGCGGCTTCTTTCTCTTCCTGAAGATCGCCGGCATCTGCGTCCTGATCCTGTTGCTGCACATTCCGCTGCTGATGACGCGGGGAATCCTGATGGAGCGTCAGCGCTATCAGAGCGATGCAGCCGCGGAGATCGCGGGCATCTGGGGACACGAGCAAGGGCTCACGGGTCCGGTGCTGGCGGTGCCGTATACCGTGCCCACGCACGTGACCCGCTCCAAGGCGATCGATGGCAAAATCGTGAACCTGGACGAAGTCGAACTGAGTCCGGCCACCGCCTATTTCTTTCCGGAGACGCTGTCCGTCGACGGCGCCGTGGACCCGGAAGTCCGGCATCGGGGCATCTATGAGTCCGTGGTGTACAGCTCGAAACTCCGCTTCACGGGAAACTTCCGGCCTGATCCGACAACGGCGGGGGTGGAACCGGCGCGACTCGA
>CALFNJ010000195.1 GCA_937902865.1 uncultured Opitutaceae bacterium | reverse complement strand
CCGCTCGATCCCATCAAGGCGCTGTACTGGAGCGCGGTGCTGAACGGCGTCATCCCCGTGCCGATGATGGTGGCGATGATGGTTGTGGCAATCCATGGCCGGAGCATGGGCGATTTCACCGCCGGGCCCAGCCACGTGCTGCCGACCGGAAGGGCGGGACGCTTCTTCAGCGGACTGCGCGTCGCCGATTTCGTCCGCCGCACCAGCATTGTGAAGTACACCCGGGCCAGTGTCCGCAAGGGCGAGCCGGTGGTGGCGGCGTTCGCCGCGATGGAGCAGCTCGATGCCCATGGTCGCTCGGTGAAAATCCGGACGCTCTAGGTTACCCGAGGTAACAAGTAACAAGGACCAAGTACCAAGTGCCAAACATCGAGCTCCAAACGAAGTCCGCTCGCATGCGCTCGTCTTTGGTTTTCGTCGCTGGTTCTCCTTCGCCGGTCGACCAACTCGGGGTTCGCAATTCGGCGCAGCGCTGATCGCCGAGGCCTCCCGACCGCTCTCACTTCCAGACGGCTCCGTGCGCCAATCCGCATCCCGCAATCCGCCCTCTGCAATTAATTCCGTGGATCCGATCCAGTTCTCTCCCTCTACGCTCCGTGGTCTCGCGCTGCCGCATGTCGCGAAGCTCGCGGCCTATACGCCCGGCCTGCAGCCCACTGAGCCTGGCTGGGTCAAGCTGAACACCAACGAGTGCCCTTATCCGCCGAGCCCTCGCGTTGCGGAGGCCATCCGCCGCGAGGTTGGGACCGACGGCGCCTCGCTGCGGCTTTACCCGGATCCGAAAAGCCATGGCTTGCGCGCGGCTCTGGCGAAGTTGCACGGCCTGGCGGAGGAGAATGTCTGTGTCGGCAACGGCTCGGATGACATCCTCAACCTGCTGGTGCGCTGCTTTTGCGCGGCCGACGCCGCGGCCGGCTTCACGCTTCCGAGTTATTCGCTCTATCCCGTGCTGGTCGGCATTCAGGACGGACGCAGCAGCGTGCTCATGTTCGACCGGATGATGCGACTGCCGATCGAGCGTCTCGCCGCCTCGACCGCCAGCGTGTTTTTCCTGACCTCGCCCAACGCGCCCACTGGCGTTGGCTTCGGCAACGTCGAATTGGAAAAGGTGCTCGGATCATTCCGCGGCCTGCTCGTGGTCGACGAGGCGTATGCGCCCTTCGCGCAGGAGAACGCCGTGCCGCTGCTCGGCCGCCATCCGAATCTCGTCGTCGTGCGCACCCTGTCCAAGGCCTACGGACTCGCCGGCATCCGTGTCGGCTATGCGCTGGCGCATCCCGAGGTGATCGGCCTGCTCGACCGCGTGCGCGACAGCTACAACGTCAACCGCCTCTCCCAGGCCGCGGCCCTCGCCGCCATCGACGACGCCGCATATTTCGAACAGAGCGTCGCGCGGGTGAAGGCCACCCGCGACCGCGTCGTGCGCGGCTTCAACCAGCGCGGCTGGTTCACCTATCCGTCGCAGGCGAACTTCATCTTCACCGAGCCGAAGAACGCGCGCGGTGAGAGCGGTCCCGCGGTGGCGAAGGCCGCGTACGATTTCCTCTACGCGCACAAGGTGCTCGTGCGGTACTTTCCGAGCCACGCCTTGACCGCCCCATTCCTCCGCATCAGCGTCGGCACCGATCAGGAAATGCAGGTTCTCAACGACACCCTCGACGCATGGCTAAAGGCTCCTCCCAACGCGTAGCGACCGTCACCCGCAAGACGGCCGAGACCGACATCGCGCTCACCCTCGCGATCGACGGACGTGGCGCGGGCAAGATCGATACCGGCGTGCCGTTCTTCGATCACATGCTGACGTTGTTCGCCAAGCACGGCCTCTTCGACCTCACGGTGAAGGCCAAGGGCGATACCGATGTCGATTATCACCACACCGTCGAGGACGTGGGTCTGGTGCTCGGCCAGGCGTTCAAGGAAGCGCTCGGCGACAAGATCGGCATCAAGCGCTACGGATTTTTTCTTCTCCCGATGGACGAGTCGCTCGCGCGCATCGTCGTCGACGTCGGCGGCCGCCCGCATCTCGTTTACGAGGCGGAGGCGCCGACGATGTTCGTGCGCGATTTCAACATCGTGCTCGTGAAGGAATTCTGCCGCGCGTTCAGCAACGCGCTCGGCGCGAACCTGCATGTCCAGCTGGTTTACGGCGAGGAGCCGCATCACGTGGCCGAGGCCATCTTCAAGGGCATGGCCCGCGCGCTCGACGCCGCGACGCAGATCGAGCCGCGCGCGGCCGATCTCCTTCCGTCCACGAAGGGAAAGATCTAGGACCGGCGACGGGTGAGGGACGCCTTGCGTCCGGCGCCGTCATCCGTTCCCTGTCGCCTGTTTCCCGGCCGCTCGCGGGCCGGATTTTCACATGTCCGCCATCGCCGTCATCGACAACGGAATCTGCAACCTCCGCAGCGTCACGAAGGCCCTCGAGGCCGTCGGCGCTTCGCCGCGCGTGGTGCGGACGCCCGCGGAGGTCGCTGTCAGTGGTGCCGCGGGCCTCGTCCTGCCGGGCGTCGGCGCGCTGCGCGACTGCGTCGCGGCGTTGCGGGCGGCGGGTCTCGACACGACCGTCCGCGAATGGATCGCGGCGGACCGTCCCTTCCTCGGCGTGTGTCTCGGCATGCAGGCGCTCTTCGATCATTCGGAAGAGGGTGACGTCACCGGCCTCGGTGTTTTCCCGGGACGCGTGGTGCGTTTCCAGCGTCCGCCGGAGTTCAAGATCCCGCACATGGGTTGGAACACGGTTCGTTTCGCGCAGGAGCGCTCGCCGCTGGCGGCCGGACTCGCGACGAACGGCGAGTCCTTTTATTTCGTCCACAGTTTCCACTGCGTGCCGGCCGACCGTGCGCTGGTCCTCGCGGAATGCGACTACGGTGGTGCCTTTACCGCGGCGATCGCGCGTGGGCGTTGCTTCGCCACGCAGTTCCACCCGGAG
>CALFNJ010000194.1 GCA_937902865.1 uncultured Opitutaceae bacterium | reverse complement strand
GATCTGTTCGCAGAAGTGATGGATCAGGAACAGATGGGCTTCCTGCGCGGTGCGACCGGAGTCGCCGGGGACGATGAGGTCCACGGTGGCCAGCCCGCGGCAGCGGCCGCCGCCGCGGCCGAGGAAGGACACGCTCTTGAGGCCGAGGCGCGACGATTCCTGGAGGGTAGCGACGATGTTGGGGGAATTGCCGCTGGACGTGATGGCCACCACGACATCGCCGGGACGGGCGAGGCCGGCGATCTGGCGGGCGAAGACGCCGTCGAAACCGTAGTCGTTGCCGATGCAGGTGAGGAGGGAGCCGTCGGCGGTGAGGGCGACAGCGGGGAGCGAACGGCGCTTCTTGGCGTAGCGGCCGACGAGCTCGGTGGAAAAATGCTGGGCCTCGGCCGCGCTGCCGCCGTTGCCGCAGAGCAGCAGCTTGCCGCCGGCGCGCAGGCTGGAGAGGAGCAGTTCACCGGCACGGTCAATCGCCGGACGGATCTCGTTCAGGGCCTGAAAGGTGCGCACGGTCTCGGCGAGCGAGGCATCGAAAGTCATGCGCGGAGCAAAGCGGGTAATTTTCGATTTTTGAATCTCGATTTTCGATTTCGGAGGCCAAGCCCGCGCTGGATGAATTCGGAAGCCAGGAAGCCAGGAATTTCCGATTTTGGATTCTCGATTTTCGATTCCGATCCCGGAGGAGGTTAAATCCCATCGCAGGCGGTGGTAGCAGGTCTTGGCCTTGGTTCTTCCAATCGAAAATCGAGAATCCAAAATCGAAAATCGGCAAAATCAGTTGTCCCGCTTTCATTCGACCCACGTAATCCGCTCCACGCCCTCATGCGCCTGCGCAAACTCACCCTGCGGCACTTTCGCAACGTCGCGTTCGCGACGCTGGAGTTCTCCGGGCGGCGGCATTTCCTCGCGGGGGCGAACGGGCAGGGGAAGACCAACCTGCTCGAGGCGGCGGGCTTCCTCACGGCGCTACGCTCGTTCCGGACGACGGACAACCGGCTGCTGATCAGCCGCGGGGAATCCGTGGCGGCGATCGCCTCGGAGCTCGAGCACGAGCGCTTCGGCGAGACGCATGTGACCATCCGGGTGCGGCCCGATGGTAAGGAACTCTGGTGCGATCAGCAACGGATCGTGCGCCTCGCGGATTATCTGGGGAAATTTCCGACGGTCGTTTTTTCCTCGCAGGACCTCCAGCTCGTGCGCGGCGCGCCGGCGGGCCGGCGGCGCTGGCTCGATCTCACGCTCGCGGCGATGGACGCCACCTACCTCAAGACGTTGCAGACGTATGCGCGGGCGCTGGCGGAGCGGAACAGCCTGCTCAAGCGCGGCGGCGCGACGGTGCCGGAACTGGCGGCCTTCGAGCACGTACTCGCGCCGGCGGCGGCGGATCTGATCGCGGCGCGGGCCGCGGGGGTGCAGGCGCTGGCGGCGACGGTGCGGACGGCCTACACGCAATTGTGCGACGCGATCGAGCCGGCGGAGCTGACCTACGCGCCCGATTTTGCCGAGCCGTCCGCCGCGGCGCTGCTGGCGCGGCTGGAGAGCGGTCGCGGACGCGACCTGCAGTTTCGCTCCACGATGGCTGGCCCGCACCGCGACGATTTCCGGCTCAGCGTGCGCGGCGCGGAGGCGAAGGACTTCGCCTCGGAAGGCCAGCAGCGCTCGCTCGTCCTCGCGCTGCGCCTCGCGCAGGCGGCGTGGTTCCGCGAGCGCAGCGGAGTGCGGCCGGTGCTGCTGGCAGACGACGTTCTCGGCGAACTCGACGCGACCCGGCGACGGCGCTTCTGGTCGGCGATCGATCCGGAGTCGCAAGTGATCGCGACGGGGACGCGCCTGCCGGAGGGCGAGCCGGAGTCGTGGCAGGTGTTTACAGTCGCCGGCGGGACATTTTCCGAAAACGCTGCGGGCATGGACCTGGAGCAATCGCCGTGATGCCGACGCTGGAACCCTGGCAATGGGTGCTCGCCGGCGTGGCCGCGTTCCTCGTGGGCGTGTCCAAGACCGGCATCAGCGGGCTCGGCATGCTCTTCGTCGTGATGTTTGCGCAGATCATGCCGGCGAAGCAGGCGACCGGCGTGGTGCTGCCCCTGCTGTGCTGTGGCGATCTCGTGGCGGTGGCCTCGTACCGGCGGCACGCGAACTGGTCGCACCTCTGGAAGCTGTTTCCCTGGACCGCGGGCGGCGTGTTCCTCGGTTTCCTCGCGATGAACCGGATCGACGAGCACCAGGCGCGGCTGCTGATCGGGACGATCGTGCTGGCCCTGATCGGGCTGCACCTTTTCCGCCGGGCCCGCGCCGGACAAGGCGAGGCGGAGCACGGCGCCTGGTTTCCGCCGCTCGTCGGCGTGCTGGCGGGTTTCACGACGCTGGTGGCGAACGCCGCCGGTCCGCTGATGGCGATCTACCTGCTCGCGATGCGCCTGCCGAAGATGGAGTACATGGGCACGGGCGCGGTGTTCTTCATGCTGCTGAACCTGTTCAAAGTGCCGTTCATGGTGAACCTCGGCCTGATCAACGCCCGCAGCTTCACGCTCAACCTCTGGCTGGCGCCGGCGGTGTTCGTCGGTGCGCTGGTGGGAAAGAAACTGCTCGCGAGCCTCAACCAGCGGCTGTTCGAAAACCTCGCCCTGGGACTCTCCGCGCTGGCGGCGGTGGACCTGATCTTCCGGTGGTCGACATTTCTCGCCACGGCGTTTCGCTCGAAACCGTAGTCGTAATTTTCACTCCCCGCGATCGATGGGCCGAATGAGCGTCAGGCAAATGTGGAAGGCGAAGCTGGAAGGCACCCCGGTGCCGCCTGCGTCGGGCCGGCTGCGCGGGACGGGTGCGCGAATCGCGGTGGCCGAGACCCTCGGTTTCCAGCGCGCGCCCTTCGCCGGCCTGGTGCTGGGCATCGACCCCTCGCTGCACGGCACA
>CALFNJ010000193.1 GCA_937902865.1 uncultured Opitutaceae bacterium | reverse complement strand
GGGCGAGCCGATTTCGTCCCGCACCGGAATCACCAGCACCGGCATCTTCACGCGCTTCGTCACCGGCACGGCGTCGCCGTTCGGCGCAGCCGCGAGCCCCGCCGTCCCGGCGAGGAGGGCGGACAGACACAGAAGGAAAATCCGAAGCATGGCGCGCCGACCCTAGCGGCCCGACCTGAGCGTGCAAGCGTCGCACGGCTGGAAACCGGCTCCGTATTTCCAGCGTTCAAACAGCCTACCGATCTCCAAACCGTCTCGCACAGAGGCGCAGAGTCAGAGAGTTCGGAGGAAGCAGCCCTTTGTGTTTCCGACTCCTTCGCGTCTTTGCGTCTTCGCGCTTCACCGTCCGAATCCGCTCTCCTCGCAATCCATTTTCCCTCGCACAACCAGAATAACCTTGGCGCGCCGGAGACGTCGGCGTTTACCAGCAGTCCCATGGACAAGATTCCCTATCTGGGTCAAACGCTCACCCGCTGGCAGGTGGGCAACTCCACTTTCCTCGCGCTGCCGGAAAAAGGCGCGCGTCTCATGAACTGGAACCTCACGCTCGGCGACGGCTCGGTGCGTGATGTGCTCTACTGGCCCGAGCTCGGATCCATCGAGGACTTCGCGAAGGTCCGCGGCGGCAATCCGATCCTGTTTCCCTTCAATGCGCGCACCTTCGATCGCGGCGACATCCACTTCTGGCGCGCGCCGGATGGCGTGCGCCGGCCGATGCCGATGCATGGCATCGCGCGGCAGGGCGACTTCAAGGTCACCCGGCTCGACGCCCGCGGATTCGCCGCGCAGTTCGTCCCCGGCGAGGAAGCCCGCGCCTGCTATCCCTACGATTACGAGTTTACCGTCACCTACCGCTTCGAGCCGCTCGGCCTGAGCTGCGAGTTCACGCTGCGCAATCTCGGCACGGAGCCGCTGCCCTGGAGCGCCGGCCATCATTTCTATTTCACCGTGCCGTGGAGCGAGGGCGCGAAGCGGGCCGATTACCTCATCCGCATTCCCGCGACGAAGCGGCTGCGCCAGGACGCCAACGGCCAGCTCATCCCCGGACCGCAACTGAACACGGACGAGTCCCTCGCCAACAAGGCGCTGATCGACACGTTTCACACCGGCCTGCGCGACTCGGAAGTCGCGTTCGGCGAAAAAGGCCGGCCCGGTGACGTCGTCCTGCGACTCGGCACGAGCAAAGTGCCGCCACCGGAGGCAACCTTCGTCACCTGGACGCTGGCGGATGATTCACCGTTCTATTGCGTCGAACCGTGGATGGGGCCGGCCAACGCGCCCGAGCACAAGCAGGGCCTCCACTTTGTCCCGCCCGGCCAAACGCAAAGTTTCGTGGTCACTGTGACCATCCGCTGATTCCGGCGTCTTAAGCCCGACCCCGCGGAATCAGCAAATTCCGGCGGCTGCTGCCTGCCGGGGATCTAGCTGTTAGCCAGCTTTTGTCGGGGCGTCTCTTGGGGCGCCCGGGCCAGGTGCAAGCAAATGGGCGTCCCAAGGGACGCCCCGACATTGGGGAGCCGAGTTGAAATATTACAGCGCCGTTTCCCTCTCTTGATTTTTGCGTTACTTTTTTGCCCAGGGACAGTCATACATGCCGCCATGAATCTTGTGTCGCCATTCTTTGCTCTCCTCGACGTCGGTGGACCCGAAGTCGTGGTGATCATGTTCATCATCCTGCTGTTGTTCGGCGGCCAGAAGCTGCCCGAACTGGCCAAAGGCCTCGGCAAATCCATCCGGGAATTCAAGAAGGCGGCCAGCAACGTCGAGGATGAGCTCAAGCGCGCGATCGAGGACCACCCGGAACCGGCCAAGCCGCTCCCGAAGCTCGCGGAGCCGGTGCACGCGCCGGTCGCCGCCCTCCCGCCGGGCGAAACGCCGGCCGCCTTGCCGGCTCCTTCTTCCGAAGGCGAGATCAAGCCCCCGGCCTGAGGTCGGATTTGGCGCGACGAAAAATCGCGCGGATAATTTCCGGCTTCGTTCCTGTGCGGGAACGAAGCCTTTTTATTTCAGGCCGGCCCAGAGAGATTTGGGAATTTGGATTTTGGACTTTGGATTGATCGATCCGTCGCGCACGAAGGCCCGGAGCCGGTCCTCGGTTAGAACCCGAGAGGTTTGGGTTTCCTGAGCGCCGCGGATCGAAATCCAAAAGCGAAAATTCAAATTCCAAAATCCCGCGGAAACCGCCGCGGACCGGCGGCGTCACAGCGTTCAACATCACCATGAACGCGATCAAAATTCTCGCTGCCTTCCTCGTTCTCGCCGGTGTCAGCCGCGCGGGTTCCACGACCTTCTCCCATCACATCGTCGATCTGCCGCCGGTCCTCGTCGAGGCGACCCGCGTGACCACGCCCGTCGTCGCCGCGCTTCCTTCGCCCGACGAAATCCGCGCGCAGGCCGGCCTCACGCTGCAGGGGGAAGTTCAGCGCAACCTCGAGCACACCGCCCGTCACCTCGCCGCCGTCCAGC
>CALFNJ010000192.1 GCA_937902865.1 uncultured Opitutaceae bacterium | reverse complement strand
GGAAGACATTGAAGAATCCGAGCACCGGAAAAAGCGTGCCGGCAAACAGGAGCCCGGCCGCAAGCGGTCCCCGGCGTCCGCGGCGGGCGAGGAAAATGAGGAAGCCCAGGGCCAGCAGCGCCGCCGCGAGAAAAAGCCATTGGCCGGCCGCGGCGCTATCCAGGGTCCAGCGGGGATAGACAAAGAGGAGCGGCGATGGCCAGAGGAGTTTGCCGAGGTAAAACCAAGCAACCCGCCCGGCGAGCATCGCCCGGGCCGCGAAGCCGAGGGCGAAGTCGGCGCCTTGGGCGCCGATGAGCACGCGCTCAAAATGAGCGGTGATCAGTCCCATCGTGGCTCCAATCGCGAACCAGGGCAGCAGCGGCAGAACGTCGCGGCGCCAGTCGGGTTTTCCCTTCTTCCACCAGAAGACCACGAGCAGTGCGGCGGGCAGGCTCGCGGTCACGGTCTTGGTGAGGAGCGCGAGCAGGAAGAGTCCGGTGGCCAGGGCATACTGCGCCGGCCGGCGATCACGGTCGAAACGCAGGTAGGCGAGAGCGGCGCCGAGGTAGAATACGGCGGACAGCGTGTTCTTCTGCTCGGAGATCCAGGCGACCGATTCGACGCAGACCGGATGAAGCAGGAACAGCGCCGCGGCCAGCCAGGCGCCCGGCAGCGCGAGGCGGCGGAGTGTGAGGCCGAAAAGAAAAGCGACGCCCGCGTGCAACGCCACGTTCAGCAGGTGATAGGGCATCACCGCGTCCCCCCAGAGCAAGTGCTCCAGCCAGAAGGCGGAGTGGACCACCGGATAATATTGCTGCGTGGCGCCGAACTCGAACCAGATGCGGCCGAGTCCGGCCCAGGATTGCAAATCGGCACGGGTGACGTGGCCGGAATCGTCCCACAGGAACTGTCCGCCGAGCGCCGGGAAATAGACGACGATCGCCGTACCCAGCAGCAGGAAATAAATCACCGTCGGCGGCAGACTCCACGCGGCGCGCGGAGCGGACGAGGCCGGTGTCGGCGCGGAGCGGGGGGCGGGGCGGGGCGAGCCTTTCATCGGCGAATGCAGGATGCAAAAAAGGGGCGGGCTGTGAAGCCCGCCCCTTGAAATCTAGCGTCGGAGGTCGATCAGAGATCGAAGCCGGCGGTCAGGATGAACTGCTGCGGATCGATGATGCGGTAGGTGTGCACCGTTCCGTCGGGGAACACGCCCACCGGCTGCAGTCGTCCGTTTTCACCGAGGTTGCGCACGTTGAGCTTGAACGTCGCGACGACCTTGTCCCTCCAGAGCTTCGTCTTGTAGCTGACGAACATGTCCACGTAGGTGTGAGCCTTGTCGTAGATCGGACGGTTCGGATCGAAGTCGGTGATCGTGGCCGGCAGGGACTGCACGCCGTAGTAGCCGATCGCGCCCTTGTCTTCCCAGCGCAGCGCGCCACCGACGCCGACCTGCTTGAGGATCTTGTTGTCGGTGATCCCGGCGAGCTGGTAGCTCGTGCTGGCCTTGAAGGCGTAGCGGCGAGTCTGGGGACTGGCCTTGCCTTCCTGGGCCTTGATGATGCCGAAGGGCGCGCTGACGAACGCGATGTAGTTTTCCTGCGCGGTCTGCGCGCTCGTCGAGAACGAGGCGGCGGCGCCCGCGACCGGCGCGGTCGAATAGCGGTGCATCCACCAGAGCTTGCCCGGATTGCCTTCGGCGGCGGCGTTGGCGTCGGTGATCGTCGGATCGACGAGCGTCGTCCAGATCGGCAGGCGCTTGTTGATCCAGTTCACGAGGGCCGAGGAGACGTTGACGTTCGAG
>CALFNJ010000191.1 GCA_937902865.1 uncultured Opitutaceae bacterium | reverse complement strand
GAGCGCAAACGTCCCCGTCAGGAACACCACGAGGTAGAACTCCGCGGCGATCCACAACCACTGGCGGTCGGTGAGGACTTGGGACATGCGAGGGTCCATCCTAGGGCTTGGCCGGCTTGGAGCAAGTCCGCCGAATGATGGGTCGCCGGACCTTGAATTTCTGAGACGAACCTTCGGAATTTCACCACAGAGGCACGGAGACACGGAGAAGATCGAACCTTGCGGAGATGGCCGCAAAGAGGCGCAGAAGACGAAAAAAAGACCGAATGATTCCGAGTATCCCTTTTTGCGCCCTTCTGTGCCTTTTTGCGGCCAATGCCTGGTTTTTCCTCCGTGTCTCTATGCCTCTGTGTGAAGGAGCCACTAAGCGCTTGAGGGCGCCGGACCGTCCCTCAGGCTTTTCCCATGGAGTTGTCCTGCTTCATCCACCGGCTGGCTGGCCAGCGCTGGTGGACGATGAGCGTGCTGGCGATTGCCGCGGGCGCGGCGGGACCGTCGGTTCGAGCCGAGCCGGATTTCAGTCATCCGTGGAATCCCGCCACGCCGCTGCCGCATTTCATCACGCACGATTTCATCGATCCGTCCTATCTCGTCGCGATTTCCAAATACCGGTCGAACGCGGGCCATTCGTTTTCGGACAACTACGAAGCCGCCGATCGGAGTCTCAAAAATTATTTCGAGCCGCGCACCGCCTATCGGGGCACCCGGCAAGCGTTGCCGGTGTTCGCTCCCGCCACCGGGACGCTGGCCTCGGTGACGCCGGAAAGCCAGGTGCTGGGCAACGGGGAGCATCGGGGCAACCAGCTCTCGCTCACCCCCGATGGTTTCGCCGCCTTTGAGATCCGGCTGTTCCACGTCAATCTCGCCGCGGGGTTGCATGCCGGTTCCCACGTGAACGCCGGCGACCCGCTGGGCTACGCCGACCTGCGCGAATCGGTGGACTGTGATTGGGCCGTCGGCGCCGCCTGGAATGCCACGCCCTTGTTCGCCGATCCCGGTCAGGCGCTGAAGGCGCCGGGCTATCGGTTGCTTTCTCCTTTTGACTGCATGGACGACGCCAACTTCGCGAATTACGCGGCATATGGCCTGACCGATCGCAACAGCCTCGTGGTCTCGCTCGAGGATCGGGCCGCGCGTCCGGGACTCTCCAGCGGGCAGGACCTCTCGCACCTCGATCCGGCCGAATATGCGATCCTCCTGACCTCGCCCGATATCACGTATCAGCCTTCGAGCGTCCATGTCAGTCCGGGTGAGCTGGTGACATTCACCGTGATCGGATCTGCCCAGCGGGCGCCGGTGACTTACCAGTGGTATCGCAATGGCAGTCCCATCACGGATCGTGTCGGCGCTCAGACGTTTTCGGTGATCGTGTCGCCGGTCAAACCCGAGGACATGGGCTTCTACTGGGCGACCGTGACGGCGAACGGACGCACGTCGGTTTCCGCCCATGTGATCCTGACGGTCGATACCGGCGGATCGAGCCGGCTCGTGAACGTGTCGACGCGCGGCCTCGTTCCGGCGGATGGCGCCCTGACTCCCGGATTCGTGATCGCGGGCGTCGGATCAAAGTCACTCGTGATCCGCGGGATCGGACCGACCCTGACGAGTTTCGCGGTGGCGGGAGCTCAGCCGGATCCGAAGCTGGAGGTCATACCGCTGGGCGGTTCCGCGGCTATCCTGGCCAACGACAATTGGACCGCGAACGGCGCGCTCGAGACCGCGAGCGATGCGGCGGGCGCGTTTCCGCTGCCGGCCGGGAGCCGGGACGCCTCCGTGCTCGCGTCGCTTCCCAGCACGAACGGCACAGCCTACACCGTCCGCGTGACGCCGTCCGGCACTCCGGCGGCGGGCATCGCCTTGGCGGAAGTTTACGACACCGATGCGCTCACCGCGCCGACCAAGCTCTTCAACGTCTCCACGCTCGGCTATGCGGGGACCGGCGATCAGTCGCTCATCGTGGGATTTGTCGTGGGGGGAACGGCGTCCAAGCAACTGCTCATCCGCGGCATTGGGCCCGGTCTGGTCGATTACAAGGTGGGAGGAATC
>CALFNJ010000190.1 GCA_937902865.1 uncultured Opitutaceae bacterium | reverse complement strand
GTTAATGTGAGTCTGGAGGTCAACGTCGGTGCTGTTGAGATGCATGCGCTCTCCTAAGCCGGTCAGCGTGGCGCGATAGACGGTGTGGCCGTCTTCCGTCAGGAACTTGGCGGTCGATTTCCATTCCCAACCGCCGGCCGTCGCACCGTGCACCATGACGATGGTGTATTTGTCACCTGCGGCCTGCGCTGACACGCCAGTGAGAAAAAGGAAGACGGGAAGAAGGGTGCGGAGGAAAATTTTGATCATGGGTCGAGTGGGGTTGAAGGTTTCAGGGGCAAATGAATTCGTCCGATAGGATGCCAAATGCCGGGGGCGGCGGTGGTCGGCAACGCGACCATTGTCGCAACGCTAGACCCGGAAGGCGAGCCGTGACAGTCGGAGCGCTTAACTACCGAGATTACGGTAGTCGGAGTGCACCGTTTTCGGTAGGAGCGCTCTGTTGTTGGAACGAGCGAAATGGCGACACTGCCAAGTATGAACGCCGCCGAACTCAGAGCCTTTGTTCCTCAAGGCCACGAGATCGTCATGATGCTCGACACCGCGCAAGGGTGCCGGCTGTTCACTTCTTCGAAGCGCGGCGACGACGGCTGGGAGCGCGAGGTTTTGATTCCGCGGGAACGTCTGATTCGCCGAGATGAGCATGCGCTCGAATTTGCGCCCACTCGCCGTCGCTCATCCCGAGCGGCTTAGCGACTGCAACGACTTCAGCGCGACGATTTTTGCCCTCGCGAACAAACGTGACGTAGGCGGTGAAGGCTTGGCCGTTTTTAAAGAAAAGGCGGACGGCGCCCATCACCTGATCGTTCGCGATTGAATGTCTGGCACGCGGTGGCGCGAGCTCCTTGGCTCTTTCCAAGGCGGGCTTCCAAAAAGAATCGGGTGTGCGCCCGTCGGGCCACACTTGGATCTTCTCGATCAAGGTTTGTAGCTCCAGCCGGAGCTTGGCGCGGAGGGTCGCATCAGACGGCACCTCCAGCGTGAACATGGTCGGTCGGGCGACGCTGGCCTTTCGATACTCATCCAGCTGCGCTTGGATTTTCAGGCGCTCGGTTTTTAGCGAGGCGATTTTCTCCTCGAGCTGCTGCACCTGCTTTTTGATCAGGTCGCCAAAGGTTCCACCGCTCATGACCGCTTCCGCCGCATTCTCCATTTTCCGGCGCGCCATCGTTTCTTCTTTCGCGATCTCTTCGAGCAAGGCTTGCAACTGGTCCTGTTGCGTGTGGTCCCAGGAGTAGAGCCGGCCCCAGTCGATTTCCCGGCAGGCCGCGATCACGCTACGGTCGAGGTGCTCCGAGGACCAGCGCGGATTTTTTTCACCGGGTGCAACTAGATGGGCGGGGGTCTGGTAGGTTGGGAAAGTGCCACCCGCGTTGGAGTGGACATGCATCGGGCGATCTTGCGAGTCCACGAGCAGACCGGAGAGCAGGCGCACCCACTTGCCGCGACGGCCGCCCGGGTTGCCCGTGACCGAGGGCTGGGCGTTGTCGAAGTCTTCCTCCGAGACGACCGGCGGAAAATAATCTTTGATCGGGTTCCCATCGGGCACGCGTTTGCCGTAAGCGCCACCTTCGTAGCGACAGGGCTGGTGCTCGCCGATTACCGCGCGATTCTTGATGATCTTTGCAATGCGAGTGATCGACCAACCGGCGCGGCCCCATGGCTTGATGCGGCGCTCGCGAAGCTCGCTGGCGATTCGCATGTAACCCCAACCGCCTTTCGCCCAAGCGAAGATTTGTCGGACGATGCGGGCCCGATCTTCAATGAGGACAATCTTGGCCTCAGAGAAATCCGTGCGCGCTCCGTTTTTCTTTGTCCCCACGACGCGAAGCCAGGGGTGGACCCACGACGAGATGATTTGGCCCTGCGCAACCATCCGCCGCTTATTTTCCCAAGAGGCGTTGAGGCGTTTCGATTTCGTGTCGGACTCTTCGTAGCCGCGCGCGAGAATCAGAAGTGCGTTGATCAGGAAGACGACGTCCCGCGACATGTTCTCGCGCGTGTAGCGGCGTCGGTCGTGAAGCGTGACGATTTCAACGCCGGCCCGGATGATCGTCTTCAACAGGTCGAGGCCTTCGAGCGGTTCATTGCGTGACAGGCGGTCGAGGTTCTCGACCACGAGCACCGAGCCGGGAGCAACCATTCCCTCCTCGATGGCTTTGAGAAAGCGGGCCAAAGCGCCAACCTTTGCATTGCGTCCCATGTATCCGGGCACACCCTCGTCTCGTAGTGAGGTGTCGAGTTTGAGGTTTCCACCCTCGTTCTTTGCCCATGTTTCGACAGCCTCAATCTGACGGCGCACAGAGTCGCCATGCCGCTGTTTCTCCGAGGAGAAACGCGTGTAGCTGTAGATCATGGGAGCCGGGTTCATGATGAAATTCTGGCCAGCAAAAGCCGAAAGTCAATGGTGTGCCTTTTTTTCCTATATCCGAATACATGGAAAAGCACAGCGTCGCGCGCCTGATCGGCGCGCCGCCCGGCTACGTCGGCTACGACGAAGGCGGGCAGCTGACGGAAGCGGTGCGCCGCAAGCCATACGCGGTGATCCTGTTCGACGAAATCGAGAAGGCGCATCCGGACGTGTTCAACGTGCTGCTCCAGGTGCTGGACGACGGCCGCATCACGGATGCGCAGGGGCGGACCGTGGATTTCAAGAACACGATCATCATCATGACCTCGAACCTCGGTTCGCGCTACCTGCTCGAGGGTGTGACGGGCGATACCATTCCGGAAAACGTCCGCGAAAGCGTGATGGCGGAGCTGCGGAAGTCGTTCCGCCCGGAATTTCTCAACCGCATCGACGAAACCATCCTGTTCAAGCCGCTGACGCTGGAGGAAATCACGACCATCGTGGATCTCCTGCTGGCCGACCTGAACAAGCGCCTCGTTGACCGCCGCGTTGTCGTGGCGCTCGACAAGAAGGCGCACGAATGGGTGGCCGAGAAAGGTTATGACCCCGTCTTCGGCGCGCGGCCGCTGAAGCGTTTCCTCCAGCGCAACATCGAGACCAAACTCGCGCGCGCGTTGCTTAGTGGCCAGATCGCCGAAGGCTCCGAAGTGAAGTTCGGGATCGACGACGATCAGCTGGTCATGAAGCAGCCGAAAGTCTGAGCAGCGATGAGAGGGCGAAAGCTCCTTGAATCGATCTCACCTCAAAGCCCCCGAGCAAATCGGGGTCTTTTGTTTTGATCCGGTGTACGGCGAAGAGATGAGAGGCCGGACCAGCGGCCTAAACTGATTTTTGGGCGACGAATTGCCTCCGATACTCCGCCGGAGTGATCCCCACGAGACGTTGGAACGCCCGCCTCATCGCATTGATGTCGGGGAAGCCGGTCTCGGCCGCCACCTGCTTCGTCGAAAGACCGCCATGCTCGAAGCGGGCACGGGCCGCGGACACCCGGGCTGATTGCACCCAGGAGGCGGGGGTGACGCCAACCTCCGCCCGAAACACCCGCGTCAAGTGGCGCGAACTCATGCCGAGGCGCTTCGCGAGGACCTTGAGGGAAAGATCCGCCGCGGGATTCGCCGCGATATAACGCTGAACCTCCTGTAACGCCGAGCGGCCGGCGACGGTGGCATCTCCTTTTCGGCTGAACTGGCGCTGGCCTCCCGGGCGCTTGAAAAACAACACGAGCTGGCTGGCGACTTTGAGGGCCAGGGCCCGGCCCAGGTCCTCCTCGACCAGCGCCAGCGCCAGATCCATTCCCGCCGTCACGCCCGCGGCGGTCCGCAGCCGGCCGTCCCGGACCAAGAGTGCGTCCTCGTCGACCACGGTGTCGGGAAAGCGCCGGGCCAATTCCGTCGCCACCGCCCAATGCGTGGTCACCTGGCGACCGTGGAGCAAACCGGCGGCGCCGAGCAGGAACGCCCCGGAGCAGACCGAACCAAAACGCGCGCAGCTCGGGCTGATTTTTTTGACCCACGCCACGGTCTGCGGATCGAAATCGACCTGATGCGCGTTGGGCCGGCCGGCGATGAGCAGCGTATGGATCTTTCCAATCGCGTCGCCGATCGCCGCCGTGGGGACGATGCCCACGCCCGAGGAGGAGGTCACGGCCCGCTTCTGCTCCGAGATGAAGAAGATCCGATAGACTTCGCGGCCCGCCTGGACATTGGCCTCGGCAAAAACATCGAGCGGTCCGGCGAGATCGAGCAGCTGCACGCCCTGGTCGGCGTACAAAACCAGCGTGAGCGGTGTGCGCATGGCTCAAGTTAATGCACAATGTCCGTTTTTGATGCAAGATGACCTTTGCGGCCATCGGCGTTGGCGGCGAATTTCGACGACCGTGAACACTCCCAACAACCTCCGTCGCGCCGGGGAAATGTGGCTGCTCGTGAAGCCGGGCCCGGAATTCCTCCAGAACGGAAGCGCGCCGGTCTCTCGCGCGGGTGGCGCAGAGAAGGGGAGAGGCGCGTGGGAGGTGAGCTATTTGTCCTCCTCCCGGAGCCCTGCGGCGGGCGGCCTGCCCGATCTCCTCGCTCCGGGACTGAAGGTGATTTTTTGCGGGATCAATCCGGGCCTGACGGCCGCCGCGCGCGGGCATCACTTCCTGGGCCGCGGCAATCGGTTTTGGCGGGTGCTTCACCTGGCGGGATTCACTCCTGTCGAAATCCGCCCGGAGGAGGACAACAGCATGCTGGCGCATGGTTACGGCCTCACCACCGCGGTCGAACGCCCCACCTCACGGGCGGACCAGCTGGCGCGGTCCGAGTTTTCCAGCGCAGCCGTCGTGCTGGACGGAAAGATCCAGAGGTATCGGCCGCGGACGGTGGCCTTTCTCGGCAAGTCCGCGTTCGCCGCCATGTACCGGGCCAAGTCCGTCGCCTGGGGGCGCCAGGCGAATCCCATTGCGGGAGCGGAAGCCTGGATCCTTCCGAATCCGAGCGGACTGAATCGCGGGTTCGGATTGGATGACCTCGTGGCGGCCTACCGGGAATTGCGGACCGCGCTCGGGTAAGGACGGCGATGATTTCGAACTCACAGCCAATGACCAAGAATCGCTCTGCCGATGCGGGTCGCCCGGACGCGTCCGCGCCCCTCGCTGAAACTAAAGTCTCCGTTCTCCCGGAAGTCCGGCGGAAGCGCATGCTGCGGCTGCTGTCGATTGCGGTCTTCCTGGTGTTCTTCCAGGGGTACATGGTCGCGCCGCTGCTGCCGCATCTGGGGGTGGTCTTCGGGGTCACGATTCAGACGATCGCGCTTACCGTCCCCGCGTACTTTCTGGCGTATGGCGCGGTGACGCTTTTCTACGGACCGCTTTCCGATCGGATCGGGCGCCTGCCGGTAATCTGTCTTTGTCTGGCCGCGTTCGCCGTGCTCAGCGGCGTGACGGCGGCGGCGCAGTCGGCCTCTCAATTGATTTGGATTCGCCTCCTCACCGGTTTGGCCGCCGGCGGAATCACGCCGATCTCGGTGGGGCTGGTGGGAGATCTGTTTCCCTATGAAAAGCGGGGACAGGCGCTCGGGTTGATCTTTGGCGCGGTGGCCGGCGGCATGGCCTGTGGATCGACCGCCGGGACCTTGCTCGAATCCGTGATCGGCTGGCGCGGCCTGTTTCTGCTGGTCAGCGTGCTCGCGCTGGCGGTGGTGATCGCGACGGCTTCGTTTCGCAAGGTCGTGCTTCAGACCGGCGGGACATCATCGCCGAATGCCGGAGGACTTTTCCGGACGGTGCTGGAACTGCTGGGATCCGGCCGCGCACGGCGCACCTATCTGTACGTCCTGCTCTTCGGCCTGTTTCAATCAGGAGTGTACACCTGGCTCGGGGTGCTCTTCTCCGAGCGCTATCATCTCGGCGACGTGGGGATCGGGCTGGCCCTGCTCGGCTACGGCATTCCCGGCTGGCTCTTTGGATCGGTGATCGGTCGCGCCTCGGATCGTTTGGGGCGCAATTGGATGATTCCTGCGGGTATCGCCTTTTCCGGGCTGGCGGCTCTCGCGCTTTCCTACGACATCCCCGTCATCCTGGCTCCGGTGTTCGTCACCGCGCTGTCCCTTGGCGGCGACATGACATCGCCAGCGCTCGGTGCGATCGCCACCGACCTCAGCCCCAAGCGTGGGGTGGCGATCGGCTTCTTCGCGTTCTCCCTCTTCACGGGCTTTGGCTTGGGCAGCTTCGTGTTTGGCCGCCTGCTGGAGTATGGCCTCGAGAAGACATTTTTCGTCTCCGGCCTCGTCGCGCTCGCCGGTGCGTTCTGCGCGGGCTTCCAGTTCCGCAACGAAGGGCGTCCCAATGATT
>CALFNJ010000189.1 GCA_937902865.1 uncultured Opitutaceae bacterium | reverse complement strand
CACGCACGCCGAACTGCTCGCGCATGGCGGACACTACGCGGCGCTCTACCGGCAGTTCGTGCAGGTGGACGACAGGGCTGCGTGATTTTCGATTTTGGATTCTCGATTTTCGATTGGACGGACGCTGGCGCGAATCGATCGCGGATTTTTGGTTCTCTTTTGTGATCAAAGGAGAGCCCGCCTGAGTTCGGCGGCTGGACACAATCGAAAATCGAGAATCCAAAATCGAAAATCCTCCGAAGATTTTCCTCGGAAAGCGGACGATTCTCCCTCTAGAAAGGCGTTGCTTTCAGAGGAAAGCGCCCTACAACCCACAATCACTATGGCTAAATCAGCTCGTAAACCTAACGCTGCGTTCATGAAACCGGTCACGCCCGATGCCGCTCTTTCGGCTGTCGTTGGCTCGGCCCCCCTCCCCCGCACGGAGCTCACCAAGAAGCTCTGGGCTTACATCAAGAAGAACGGCCTGCAGGACAAGAAGGTGAAGACCCAGATCAACGCCGACGACAAACTGAAGGTCGTTTTCGGCGGCAAGTCGAAGGTCAGCATGTTCGAGATGACCAAGCTCGTCTCGGGCCACGTCAAATAAGCGAGCTGCCCCTGATTTAATTTCCAACCGCCGCGGGTTCGCCCGCGGCGGTTTTTTTGTGCCCGGATCGGATCGGATCGGAACGGAAGTCTCGCGCAGAGGCGCGGAGGCGCAGAGACCGGATGGTTCGGATAGTTCTGGGTTGGCTGTGCCGCGGAGTGGGACCGAGTCCAACGGCGAGTCGGAGAACCCGCTCTACTTGAGGCGAGCGACAGCCGGCGATCGCCGCAAGGTAGGGCGAACCCTCCCGGTGAGCCGCGGCTCGGCGGGGACGCCTCGCCCTACCTTTCCGCCGGCGGCTTCGCACTCATGGCGGATTCGAGCTCTCGCGTCGGTCTCAGCGGCTCGAACCAATCGAAAATCGAGAATCCAAAATCGAAAATCCAAAATCCCCAATCCCGCCTCGAGCGCCGCGTTCAGCGGTGCTCCGAGACGGGCACGCCGTCCCAACCGCCGCCGAGCGCTTTGATGAGCAGCACGGTGGCGTTGAGGCGGTCAAGGTGGGCCTGCGCGGCGGAGAGCTCGTTGTTGAGGAGCGTCTGGTTGGCATCGATCACCTGAAGATAGGTGGTGAGGCCCTGGTTGTACTGCAGCTGGGTGAGGCGCGAATACTCGCGGGCGGACTCGATCGTCGCGGTCAGGGAGGTCGCTTTCTCGGACAGCAGCTGCAGGTCGGAAAGGCTGTCCTCGACGTCGCGGAACGCGGTCAGCACCGCGGCGCGGTAGTTCGCGACCAGCTCCTGGTAGCGGGCCTTGGCGCGGGCCCGGGCGGCGACGAGCTGGCCGCCCTGGAAGATCGGCAGGTCGGCGCTCGGCGTGAGCGACCAGGCGCGGTTGGCCCAGTCGGTCAGGTTCGACGCGCTGTTGCTGTTGAACCCGGCAGAGCCGTTGAGGCCGAAGCTCGGGAAGAAATCCGCGGTGGCCACGCCGATCTCCGCGTTGGCGGCGGCAAGGTCGTGCTCGGATTCCGCGACATCCGGGCGGCGGTTGAGGAGGTTGGCGGGCAGGCCGACCGGCACCGCCGGGATGGGCGTGCTGAGCGGCTGCGGGGCGAACGTGATCTCGCCGGGCGGGAGGCCGAGGAGGATGGCGAGGGCGTGCTCCTGCTTGGTGCGCGAGCGGCGGACCTCGATCAGCTGGTTGGTGGCGGAGTTGACCTGGGTCTGCGCCTGCAGGAGGTCGGTCTGCGGCGCGAGGCCGGCCTTGTACTTGGTGTTCGTGAGGTCGAGCTGCTTGCGGTAGAGATCGAGGGCTTCTTCGAACAGCGAGATTTCGCGGTCGTAGAACCGGATCGTGAAATAGGCCTGCGCCACGCTCGCGAGGGTGGTCTGGCGGACGAACTCATAATCATCGGCCGAGGCCAGCTCGCTCTGCTTGCTTGCCTCGTACTGCCGGCGAAGGCGGCCCCAGACATCGAGCTCGTAGTTGAGCTGCAGCGGCAGGGAGTAGCTCGTGGCCGCGCCCGCGGCGCTGCCGGAACGGCGGATCGACGGGCTGAGACTGAGCGCGGGGAAGAAATTGCCGGCGGACGATTTCGTCGCCTCGCGCGCCTGGTCGACGCGCGCCATGGCGGCCTGGATGCTGAGATTCGCGGCGAGGGCGTCGGTGGAGAGCTTCGCGAGCTCGGGGTCATTGAAGAGCGTCCACCACGCGGCGGGAATCGCGCCGTCCGGCGCGGCATTGGCGCTGGCCACGCCCTTGTACACCGGAGGCACCGTCAGGTCGGGCCGCTTGTAGTTCGGCCCGACGGCGCAGGACGAAAGCGAACCGCCGACGGCGAGCGCGAGCAATGCGCGCCAGGAGCGGGAAAAGGAACGGGTGACGTTCAGGACGTTCATGGAGAGGAATGGTCCGCCGCCGAAGCCGCGGCGACGGGCACGACCGCGGCCGGCGAACGCTCCGCGCGGCGGCGGGCGACCCAGATGCGGAAGCGGTCGAAATAGAGATAAACCACCGGCGTGGTGTAGAGCGTGAGCGCCTGGCTGAAGACCAGGCCGCCGACGATCGCGATGCCGAGCGGACGCCGGAGCTCCGAGCCCTCGCCGCCGCCGAGCGCGAGCGGCAGGGCGCCGAGCAGGGCGGCGAGCGTGGTCATCATGATCGGGCGGAACCGCAGCACGCAGGCCCGCGAGATCGCATCGTGCGGGCTCATCCCGAGGTTGCGTTCGCTCGCGATGGCGAAGTCGATCATCATGATCGCGTTCTTCTTCACGATGCCGATGAGCAGCAGCACGCCGATCAGGGCGATGACGCTGAACTCCTGGCCGAAGAGCAGGAGCGCGAGCAGCGCGCCGACGCCGGCGGAGGGCAGGGTGGAGAGGATCGTGATCGGGTGGATGTAGCTCTCGTAGAGCACGCCGAGCACGATGTAGACCGCGATCAGCGCGGCGAGAATGAGGAGCGGCTGGTTGTCGAGCGCCTGCTGGAAGAGGCGGGCGCTGCCCTGGAAGCTGCCGTGAACCGAGGTCGGCACGCCGAGGTTGGCCATCATGCGGTTGATCTCCTCGGTCGCCTGGCCGAGCGAGACGCCGTCGGCGAGATTGAACGAGATCGTCGAGGCCACGAACTGGCCCTGGTGGCTGACGCCGAGCGCCGCGGTGCCGGGCTCGTAGTGGGCGAAGGCGGAGAGCGGGACCTTGGCGCCGTTGTTGGCGATGACGTAGACGCTCTTCAAGGCCTCGGGACCCTGCCCGTACTGCGGGGCGATCTCCATGATGACGTGGTACTGATTGAGCGACTTGTAGAGCGTGGAGACCTGGCGCTGGCCGAAGGCGTTGTAGAGCGCGGAATTGATCTGGGAGATGCTCAGGCCGAGGCGTGAGATCGTGTCGCGGTCATAGACGAGGCGGCTTTCGAGGCCGTGCTCCTGGGCGTCGGTGTTGACGTCGGTCACCGCCGGCAGCGCGGCGAGGGCGGCGCGGATCTTCGGCTCCCACGTGCGCAGCTCGCTCAGATCGTCGGCCTGGAGCGTGTACTGGTAGGTCGAGGCGCTCTGGCGGCCGCCGGCGCGGAGGTCCTGGTTGGCGTTGAGGAAAAGCTGGGCGCCGGTGACCGTCGTGGTCTGGGTGCGGAGGCGGTTGATGACGACGTCGGCGGAGACCTTGCGTTCCCGGAGCGGCTTGAGGGCGACGAACATCTGGCCGGAGGCGCCGCCGTAGCCGCCGCCGATCGAGGCGCTGACGGTGGCGACCGCGGGATCCTTGCGGACGATTTCCGCGAACGCCTGCACCTTGGGCTCGATGGCCTGGAAGGAGATGCTTTGGTCGGCCTGGACGAAACCCTGGAGCATGCCGGTGTCCTGCTGCGGGAAGAACGTCTTCGGGATCGCGACGTAGAGGTAGATGTTCACGCAGATCGTCGTCGCGAGCAGCAGCATCATGAGGAAGCTGTGCCCGAGCGCCCACTGGAGGGAACGCTCGTAGCCGCGGACGAGCCGGTTGAGGAAACCGCGCTTGGCCGAAGGCCGGCCGGACTCGTCGGCGGGCTCGTGGCCCTTTTTCACGCGGAGGAGCCGCGCGCACATCATCGGCGTGAGCGTGAGCGAGATGAGCAGCGAGCAGAGGATGGCGACGGAAAGGGTGATCGCGAACTCGCGGAAGAGGCGGCCGACGATGCCGCCCATGAGCAGGATCGGGATGAAGACCGCGATGAGCGACAGACTCATCGAGATCACGGTGAAGCCGACCTCGCGCGCGCCCTTCAGCGCCGCCTCGAAGCGTGGCATGCCCTCCTCCATGTGGCGGGAAATGTTCTCCAGGACGACGATGGCGTCGTCGACGACGAAGCCCGTGGCGATGGTGAGCGCCATGAGCGAAAGATTGTTCAGACTGAACCCGGCGAGATACATCGCGGCGCAGGTGCCGATGAGCGAAACCGGCACGGCGATGCTCGGCACGAGCGTGGAGCGGACTTCGCGGAGGAAGAAGAAGACCACGAGCGTCACCAGCGTGATCGAGATCATCATGCTGATCTCGACGTCGTGCAGCGCGGTCCGGATGGTGACGGAACGGTCGGCGGCGATGTCCAGCTTGATGCCGGCGGGGATCGAGGCCTGGAGGATGGGGAGCATCGCCTTGATGCGATCGACCGTCTCGATGATGTTCGCCTCCGGCTGGCGGGTGATCTGGACGAGGACGGAAGGCACGCCGTTGGACAGGGCGGAGGTGCGGAGATTTTCAACTCCGTCGACCACATCGGCGACGTCGCCCAGCCGCACGGGTGCGCCGTTGCGGTAGCTGATGATCAGCGGAACGTAGTCGGAGGATTTCAGCGCCTGGTCGTTGGCGCCGACCTGCCAGCGCTGGTCGCCCTGCTCGACGAAGCCCTTCGCCTGGTTGGCGTTAGTGGCGGAGATGGCGGCGCTGACGGTGTCGAGGGAGATGCCGTAGTTGTTGAGCTGGGTTGGATTGAGCTCCACGCGCACGGCGGGAAGCGCGCCGCCGCCGACGGTGACGTCGCCGACACCGTCGATCTGGGCGATCTTCTGGGCGAGGACGGTGGACGCCGCGTCATACATCGCGCCGCGGGAAAGCTGCTCCGACGTCATCGAGAGGATGAGGACGGGGAATTCCGACGGGTTGATCTTCCGGTAGGTGGGATTGTTGTTGAGGCTGGTCGGCAGGAGGCTGCGCGCGGCATTGATCGCGGCCTGGACGTCGCGGGCGGCGCCGTTGATGTCGCGCGACAGCTCGAACTGCAGCGTGACGCGGCTCGAGCCCAGCGAACTGTTCGAGGTCAGCTCGGTGACGCCGGCGATGCGGCCGAGCGCGCGCTCGAGGGGCGTCGCGACGGTGGCCGCCATGACCTCGGGACTGGCGCCGGAGACGCTGGCGCTGACGGAGATCGTCGGAAAATCCACCTGCGGCAGCGTCGCCACCGGCAGCAGCTTGAACCCCAGCGCGCCGGCGAGGGCGATGCCGGTGGTCAGCAGCGTGGTGGCGACCGGCCGGTGGATGAACGTCTCGATGATTTTCACGACGACGGCGGCGACTCGGAGGCGAATTCCGTCCCGGTGGCGGGCTCCTCGGGCTTGGTCTTCTTGAACGAGCGAACGATGCGCTCAAAGCCGAGGTAGATGACCGGAGTCGTGAAAAGGGTGAGCACCTGGCTGACCATCAGGCCGCCGACCATGGTGATGCCGAGCGGACGGCGGAGCTCGGCGCCGACGCCCTGGCCGAGCATCAGCGGAAGCGCGCCGAGGAGCGCGGCGGCGGTGGTCATGAGGATGGGCCGGAAGCGCAGCAGGCAGGCCTGGTAGATCGCCTCGCGCGGCGCCATGCCGTGCTGGCGCTCGGCGTCGAGGGCGAAGTCGATCATCATGATCGCGTTCTTCTTCACGATGCCGA
>CALFNJ010000188.1 GCA_937902865.1 uncultured Opitutaceae bacterium | reverse complement strand
GATTCTCGATTTTGGATTTCGATCCGCTGGCTCCTGCCTGGCGGAAGAGGGCATTTCCCAGGTGGATCACGTGAGCCTCGCGTGATCCTTTCTGTTTCCTGATTTCCTGAGTTCCAGATAAATCACCGCCTTGGATCTCCCGCTTGGCGTTTGGACTTTTGCCGCGGGATGCTTATTCCAAGGGGGAAAATGAGCCATTCCCCGTCCCTGAAGGAAAAAGTCCGGCAGCTGCCAGACCGGCCGGGGGTTTATCTGATGAAGGACCGGCTCGGACGGATCATTTATGTCGGCAAGGCGAAGAGCCTGAAGCGGCGGGTGTCCTCCTATTTCCAGCCGTCGCGCGCGTTCATGCGCCAGCAGCCGAAGGTGCAGGCGATGATCGGGCTGATCGCGGAGTTCGACACGATCGAGGTGAAATCGGAACCCGAGGCGCTGCTGCTGGAGGGCAAGCTGATCAAGCAGTGGCGGCCGCGGTACAATACGGACTTCACCGACGACAAGCGCTTCCTTCTCGTGCGGGTGGACCTCGCGGAGGAATTGCCGCGCTTCCGTCTGACACGAATCAAGAAGGATGACCGCTCGCGCTATTTCGGGCCGTTCGCCCACAGCGGACTCTTGCGCAAGACCCTCGCGCGGATGCGGCAGCAGTTCGGCATCCTGCTCGCGGACGCCACCCCGCAGCGGCTGCCGGACGGCACCTGGCGACTCTACGACGATGCGCGCGAGGAGATCTATCGCGTGGCCGGTGCCATCAGCACCGAGGAATATCGCCGTCGCGTGGACGACGCGTGCGCCTTTCTCGAAGGCAAATCGCGGGAATGGCTCGAGACGCTCCGGGCGGAGAT
Organism: uncultured Opitutaceae bacterium; assembly: GCA_937902865.1. Taxonomy (GTDB): domain Bacteria; phylum Verrucomicrobiota; class Verrucomicrobiia; order Opitutales; family Opitutaceae; genus CAIUWA01. The sequence continues at coordinate 1,318 of CALFNJ010000188.1, read as the reverse complement.
GTCGGACGCCGCAGCGCGACAGGCCTTTGAAAAAGCGGCGGAGTTGCGCGACGTGGTGTTCGCTCTCGAGGAAACGCTCGCCAAGACCCGCCGGTTCGAGCGCACCGATCCGACGCGGCCGGACGGCACCGGCGCGGCGCTGCAGACGCTGCAACAGGAACTCAAGCTGCCGGCTCCTCCACGCACGATGGAGTGCTTCGATATCTCGCACATTTCCGGGACCTTCGTCGTCGCCTCGATGGTGCACTTCGCCGACGGCAAGCCGGACAAGGACCAGTACCGCCGTTTTCAGATCAAGAGCTTCATCGGCAACGACGACTTTCGGGCGATGGAGGAAGTCGTGGGCCGGCGTTACCGCCGCCTTGCCGAGGAAGGCCGTCCCTTTCCCGACCTCGTGGTCATCGACGGCGGCGCCGGCCAGGTCGCCGCGGCCCTGAAGGCCTTTCTCGCCCTCGAACTCACGCCGCCTCCGCTCATCGGCTTGGCGAAGAAACAGGAGACGATCATTTTTCCCGACGAACGCGCGCCGCTCCAGCTGCCCCTCACCCACCCCGGGCTCCAGCTTCTGCAACGGCTGCGGGACGAGGCGCACCGTTTCGCGAACACCTACAACGCGAGCCTGCGCTCGCGCAAAATCCGCGAAAGCGTGCTCGATGATCTTTCCGGGCTCGGCGCAAAACGAAAGGCCGCGCTGCTGGCGCACTTCGGCAGCATCGAGCGGCTGCGCGCCGCGGACGTTGCTGCGATCCGCGAAGTTCCCGGCTTCGGACCGCAACTGGCGGCGGAGCTGCACGCGTTTCTCGCCGAGCGGAAGGCGTGAGAGCCTGGCGCGGGCAGATTTCGAGATGAGGCCGCGGCGTCTCGTCGCGTGGTGGGGCGCGTTATCCCTAACGCGCCGGCTCGGTTCATTCAGTCGTGAAGCGCGGATAGCGGTTGCGGCGCGTTGGGGACAACGCGCCCTACCTCGGATCGCGACCGGGAGATCGCGTCCCCATTTTTTCCCAGCGGACTCAGCCCTTTTTCAGGCGCACCAGGTAGTCGACGCCACGCGCGGGCAGCAGCCAGCGCAGGAAGAGGAAGAGTTTGGCGTGAGCAGGGCCGGAGTAGTGCGTGCGCGGGTGGGCGGCGGTCAGCCCCCGCTCCACGAGCCGCGCGATGTCGTCGCCCGTGCCGATGAAGGGACGCAGGCGGTCGTAGCCGCGATGGTAATTCTCGAAGTACGTCGCATACGGGCCGGCGTCGGCGATCACAGTCTCGGAGGCGCGATCGGCGGACTGCACGAACTCCGTCTGGATCAATCCCGGACGAATCAGCACCA